>CAZANH010000179.1:0-11868 GCA_964486515.1 uncultured Eubacteriales bacterium | reverse complement strand
ATAAAGAAAAAGTTATCCATAATGAATTAACCATTAATGCACAAGATTATCTTGTGGTGGAAAAGGGAGGAGTGTTTAAATGAGAAGGTTAAGACTGACATTTGAAAAAAGGCGTGTGCTGCATGGATATATATTTGTACTACCCTTTATAATTGGAACAATTATATTTTTTGCTTTTCCTCTTTATATATCATTAAGATTGAGTTTCGGGCAAGTTGTCAAATTTCAAGGTTTTGTGATTGAAGGAGTAGGATTTGAGAACTTCAAAAGAGCTTTCATACTGGATATAAATTTTCTTCCCATTTTCTATGAAATTATGATTCAAACCATCACTAATGCACCATTGATTATTATATTTTCTCTATTTATTGCAATTTTAATAAACAAGAGTATGAAAGGCAGGGGTATTTTCAGATTGGTGTTTTTCTTACCATTTTTACTTGGAAGCGGTGAGGTTATGAGTCATTTGCTGGCTCAGCAGATTGACCAGCAGGTTCTTTCAATAGCAGATGGGACATTGATTCCCAGAGAAGTTTTTACTTACCTGGGAAAAGGTGTGGTTGATACAATAGACTTGTTTTTTGGAACTATTGTGAAGGTAATGTGGGGTTCTTGTGTACAGATATTGATATTTCTTTCAGGTATACAAAGTATTCCGGTATCCTTGTATGAAGCATCAAAGGTTGAGGGAGCTACGGAGTGGGATTCTTTCTGGAAAATAACACTGCCAATGATATTACCTGTAATGCTTCTTAATATTATCTATACTTTTGTGGACTTAAGTCTTAAAAGCGATAATTTTCTTTTGGAATATGTTAAAGATTATGCTTTTAATAGATTACAGTTTGGTTATGCGTCGGCTATGGGATGGATTTATTTTGTGTTTATATTACTTGTTATTTCTATTATTATGTATTCGTTTAGCAGAGGAATCAACAAATCAATTGGGCAAAGGAGGAAATAAATATGACATCAACGAAAGTCGGCTTATATAACAAAATATACAATACAGCGAGTAATATGTTTAAAGCACTATCGCATAAGAATGGGTATAAAGCACTGATATTAAGGTTTGCAACATATTATCTGCTGTTAAGCTTTTCATTTGTATTTTTGTATCCATACCTTGTTATGTTTGTTACATCATTGAAAACGTATACAGACCTTAATGATATTACTGTTAACTGGATACCAAGTAAACTGAAAGTGGAAAACTATTTGATTGCATTTAGAGCTCTTGAATATATGAAATACTTGAAGAACTCTTTGATTGTTGTTGTTTTTACAACCATTGGGCATCTATTCTCATGTTCATTAATTGGATATGGATTTGCGAGGTATGAATTCCCAGGGAAAAAAATTCTGTTTATCTTTGTAATTATAGCTTTGATAGTGCCTGTTCAGACTATTATAGTACCTCTTTATATGGTTTATTACAATCTTGGTTGGATAAGCACTTATCTACCAATAATTGTGCCTACCTTTTTTGGATATGGATTTAAAGGAGCATTGTTCATTTTTATAATGCGTCAGTTTTATTTAGGTTTTCCAAAAGAAATGGAAGAGTCAGCGACAATAGATGGATGTGGATTTTTCAGAACTTATTGGCATATTGTATTACCTATTGCCAGATCTGCATTCCTTGTTACATTTGTATTATCAATTGTATGGCACTGGAATGATTATTATGAACCATCAATATATTTGATGAAGCCAGAAATGTTACCGCTGCCTTCTAAAATTTCTGGAATAATAGAGATGGTATTAGACCCTCCAATTCAAATGTTTATAGAGATGGGTATTCCTCTTGAAGAAATGATTATTAATAATGCAGTATTAATGGCAGCCATTATGTTAGTTATACTACCTCTGATAATCGCTTTTTCATTCCTGCAGGGCAAATTTATTCAAGGAATAGAAAGAACAGGACTTGCAGGGGATTGATGGTTTTGTGTAATTAAGGATTTACACTTTAAAAATCAGTATAACTTGAAAACTTATAAAATTGATAAAGGCAGTATCATAGAAATAAAAACACAGGTTGAGGAGGAGAATTTATGAAACTTTTTTTAAAAAATATTTGTAATAGTAGTAACAGAATAAAAAAAACTTTAGTAATTTTCTTTAGTGTGGCTATTATTTTCTTAGGCGTTTATCTTGTTTTTAATAATCTTGAATCAGACAACAAGAATGGATTTGACCATCCCGGAGGAATTGTTACTATTACTCAAATTGAGGATATAAAGGATAAAGTAGCTAATGATGTAGAGCCATATAGCTCAGCCTATAAAAAATTTATAGACGAAGTTTCCAAAATAGCGCTAAAAGAGGAACCAAGTGCTGTCAAAGATTACTTAATTCCAGGGTATTATGGTAACGAGATAGAACATATAGTGCAATCAAGGGTTATCACATGGGATGCATATTATGCCTATGTAGCTGCTCTGGCATGGAGACTTACAAATGATGATATATATGCCTTGAAAGCGGTAGAAATTCTCAGTGACTGGTCTAATAATGCCACATTCTTTATAGACAAAGAAGACAAAATATATGACGATACTTTTCTAGTCGCCTGTTATGGAGGTGTTGGTCTAATCTATGCGGCAGAATTAATCTCAGGTTATAAAGGCTGGAGTAAAGAGGAAGAAAAAGTTTTTAGGGACTGGGTAGAAACTGTTTACTTGCCTATTCCAGAAAGAACAAAACTGGGAAAGACCAATCATGGTTACTGGGGTATGCTTTCAATACTAGCTACTTACAGATACCTGGATAAAACAGATGAGTTTCAGCAGGAAGTAGAGAGGCTCAAGCTTTTGATTGACGAGACAATAGAAGATGATGGGAGTATGCCTCTTGAGACAAAAAGAGAGGGAAATGGCATATGGTATACATACTTTGCGTTGTCTCCACTATGTGAAGCTTCACGAATTATCTATAATACTACTGGTGAAGATATCTTTAATTATGTGTCACCTAATGGTAAATCCATGAAGCTGGCACTGGATTATTTATTCACTTATTCCAGACAACCTTCTCAATGGCCTCATTATAAAGGTTTCATAACCGTACCAAAGCTTGAGCCGTTTTATTCTTCATGGCCATTAAACCTCTTTGAAGAGGTATCCGATATTTACCGTGATGAAAGATACTCTGAATGGGTAGAGATTTACAGACCTATTTTTGGAGGTAATTTAGGAGGAAGAGGACCACATCATATGTCGCAAAATTTTGCTTCACTATTAAAAATGAAACTTGAATAGTATTTTGAGTCAAGCTTGATAGAAATTTTCTTAGGAGGTACATAAGACTAATTAAAATAAAGGGGAAATACATTACTCAAATATTTTTTATGAAATTGACCAGGCAAACTTTGATGGTTATATGGGTTTTGAATATTGTCCTGTTGATAGGATGATCTGAAAAAGCTAGTAATTAGAACATAACAAGCGAAGGAGTTTTACGATGAAAACCAACAATTTGATGCAGGGAATGAAGAAGAGAGATTTTGCATATTCTGACGTATTCAGACATGGAACAGGACAGGAAAACAAAAACGAATCCAACTGTACTGTTTTTTTAAAAAATGGAGCGTGGTTTACGCTGTGGAGTCAGGGCAGCGAGGAAAGAAATCCTGATGAACGGATGGTAGGTGCACTGAGCGATGATGAAGGAAGGTCCTGGTCAAAACCTTTAGTAATAATGGAACCCGATTATGAAAATGAACTTACATTTTCTTACGGTATACCTTTTGTAGTACCTGATTCAGGAAGAGTGTACATCTTCTTTTTCAGCTACTGGAATACAAATATGAAACAGTATCTTGAAAATCCAGATGAAAAACCGGACCCCTCAAAGAGAAAATACCCTGAACACATATCAGGGCATTTGTACTTTATATTTTCCGATGACAACTGCAGGACATGGTCGGAGAAATTTAAAATAAATCTGCCTAAAAGAATTATCAACTCTATTCAGGGAAGGATACACGGCTGGGTAAACCATCCGCCACAGATTATTGATGGGCAGGTAATATTCACCTATTCCGCAAGTAAAATGGATATAGGAAAAGAGTTTAAGCATGGAATGGTATACCAGATGAAGCCTTCTGAAAGCAATGTAGTATTGTGCGAAAACATACTGACTGAAAATAATCCGGAAAAGCTGTCGTTCAAGCTTCTTCCTGAAGGTGATAAGGGTATAAGGGTAGATGTCAAGAGGTTCCTAAACAGAAAGCCTCTGCAGAACCTTCACGATATATTTGGAGGACATCCTGAAAAAAACAGCTACAACTTTGAGGAAATGACGATAGTGCCCTTATCAGACGGAAGGTGGTTTGGTCTTGGAAGAACCAAGCTAGGCTGTCCATGTTATACTGTAAGTGAAGATAAAGGGTTTACGTGGTCAAGCCCCGAGCCTTTAAGGTATTCTCCCGGTGGTGAGATAATAAAGCATCCCATGACTATGTGTCCTATTGCCAAAACATCAGATGGACATTTTGTATTGCTGTTTAACAACAATGATGGAAGTATGAATGGCAGCCGTCATGTGTGGGATGGTTTTAACAACAGAAATCCACTGTGGATGGTTGTAGGCTGGGAGATTCCTGCAGAAAACGGTAATGGGGGATTGATATTTGGCAAGCCTGAAATAGTAGCAGAAGCGGACAAGATTGGAAAGATGCAGCAAGGCAAGGGAGACCAGATAAGTATGCCGCAGTTTATTGAAGTGGACGGAAATTACTATTTGTGCTACAATATAAAAAAATATGATATTCTGATGGATAAAATACCCAAGGAGTTCCTGGATAAACTCAGCCCTTGACTATTGTTAATCCTGTTCATAGTATCCGTCATGACGGCAAGCTGCAGCTTTTGTTTTCTAGGCTTCTGTAGCCCTGACCAGGGTTTCCCTGATTTCCCTGAAGACAATATGGAAATGCTGTGGAAGACTGTCAAAGAATACGGAGTATATTGAGGAAGAGGTGAAAGAATTGAACATACTTTATATAACTAGTGATCAGCAGAGATGGGATACTTTGGGGTGCATCAATCCCACCATAAAAACGCCCAACATAGACAGGCTTTATGAAAAGGGTATGGTCTTTAAAAGAGCATATACTGTGACCCGTATGTAACTCCATCAAGAGTTACCATGCTTACCGGACATTATCCCTCAAAACACGGATGCTATACTATTGGAACGTCACTTCCCTGTGGTTATCAGACACTGCCACAAATATTGTCGGATAATGGATATTTCACTGCCCTTATTGGCAAGGCGCATTTTCAGGCATACCATACTGAAGGCAGTTTTGAGGCTGAACCCAATATTTTTGATTACGATTTTTTAGATGGATGGAAAGGACCATATTATGGGTTTGAGCATGTAAAACTATCTGCAGTACATTCCACGGAAAAAAATGCAACGGGTCTTCATTATGGTCTATGGCTGAAGGAAAAAGGAGTGGATACTGACTTGTATTTCGGAAATACTGAATATGCAGACTTTGGCAGGTGGGATTTGCCTGAGGAGTATTCCAACTCCAGTTGGGTTGCAGAAGAATCCATTGAGGCAATAAAAAAGTCACAAAAACAAAATAAGCCTTTTTATCTTTGGGCCAGTTTTCAGGACCCTCATAATCCATGCTTTGTACCTGAACCGTGGGCAAGTATGTATGACAGAGATGATATGCCTGTTTATGATAGGAAAGAAGGAGAACATGTAAACAAGCCGCCATTTTATGATTCAATGGCCGAAACAGGCAATTATGGTGATGATAAAGAATTGTGTGTTAAGAACTGGCACTGTATCAGTAATCTTCCTTTCATGGATGAAGAGAAGAAGAAAGAAATAATGGGGTTGTATTATGGCATGGTTTCGCAAATGGATTACAATATAGGCAGGATACGTGACTATCTTGAAAAAGAGGAACTGATTGATGATACTCTTATTGTTTTCACTTCCGATCATGGTGATTATATGGGCAATCATGGTATGTAGTGGAAAGGGCTGCCTGCTTATGAGGATGTTCACAGGGTGCCTTTTATTGTATCGCATCCCAAATGTGAAACACCATCTCAAAGAAGCAGTTCAATCCAAAGCCTTGTTGATTTTTTACCTTTAATCTTTATATGTTATTTACTACTGTTCTCTTCTATAACTTATATTTTGACTTTATATTGCAATTATTCGTTGTCCCTAATAATGGCATTCACTTTTTCCTGAGCTAAAGGGAAAAAAGGCTGACAGGCCCGATTGGGTACTTACAGAGTTTCATGGGTCAACCTGCAATACAGGTTGTTTTATGCTTCGACAGGGAGATTTTAAATATAATGTATATGTAGGTTATAAACCTCAGCTGTTTAATGTAAAGGAAGATCCCTTTGAAATTAATAATCTTGTTGACAAAAGGCCTGATATAGTACTAGAAATTGATAAAAAACTGAGAAGCATAGTTGACTATGAAGAAGTTGATGCAAAGGTGAAAGCCTATGATAAAGAAAGCTTTAAAAAGTGAAGAGAAATACAAAAAAGCGCAGGTAAATATGAAGAAAACATGGCGTTAGTGCATAGCGGCTGGGATGGTATAACAAAGTCAGAAGCTGCATCGTGGACTGAACAAGATTAAAAAGCAGATAAATGACTGGCTCAATAATTGTTAATAAATAACTAGTGTGGAAAACAGTATTAAACATAACATGATTTATCAAATTTAAAATGGTAGTGTCAACTATGAAATGAATTTAGGGGGTAAAAAATGATTTATGAATTTAAAGAAGATTTTTGCGCAATGCGGAGCTCATTCTGGGATGTGGAAATTGATATAGCCAGGCCTAGGATTACCACTATTCGGGCTGATGCTCAGGGGCTACAAAATTACAGCGAAAATATCCTATATCTAGGAGAGGGCGGAGAGACTATTATTGAGCTGGTTGATGGCCAGGTACTGCGCAGCGCAACAGTTCCAGACACAAGACGGAGCGTAAAGACGGTCAGCTGATAATCAGGGGTATAGAACTGGGAACTGTTGCTGTAGTGGATTGGAAGGTAGAATTAACAGGTGAGCGGGGAAGTGTTTTAAAGATTGAAATTACGATGCGCCTAAAGACCGAAATTAAAAGCAAGACAGAAGGCAACTCGCCGTCCTCTCTTTTCTCTCAAGGAGACTTTCTAACAGTGCCGCAGAATTCACTTTATGTTACGGTCTGCATATTTGCCTGCATTTAATATGCTTTTATTAACGCTTTAGCCATGATATCTCTATCATAACTAGTTCAGTGGCTACCGGGCTCTCTGGCAATTACCCGAACTGGTCTTGCACCAGCGAGCAGTTTTCAGCTTAGCTGGTCACGCATTTACTTTTCAAGGTTCTTTATCCACAGATAATTGGTGTAGTATGCCATTTTATGTGGGAAAGCCTAAAAAATGAGTGTTTGAAGGTGAAAAACTAAAAATATTGGTTATTTTTATGAGTGTAAAAAACGGAAATTTTCTTCAAAAATAGATTTTGGGGATATTTAGGGCCACAAAGCAAATTGCTTTTAAAAGTTTTTCAATTGCATAAGTACCATTAGTGGGATATAATATATGTTAAGCAGTAAAATTATGTATCAGGTTAGTGACGGGGAGTTGATGGTCTTTCTTCAATAGCATTGAAATTCAACACATTAGTCTGGTAAAAATAAAAGCAGTTACGTATTCAGGTTGGGAAATGTAAATGTCGATGGATTCGTACAGTGTATTAAAGACAATCCTGATCCCGAAAACATGGATACTAAAGATAGCAGTTTCTATAGGAGATAATATCAATGATAAGTAAACCAAATATTTTATTAGTTTTTTCAGACCAGCATAGAGCGTGTGATATTGGCTGCTATGGCAACAATGAGGTGTCAACGCCAAATTATGACAAGCTTGCAGATAAAGCTGCAGTATTTACAAACTGTATTTCAAATTCACCTGTTTGTGTACCTGCCAGAGGAAGCCTTTTGACAGGTTTAATACCAAATCGCCACAGGGCAATTACAAATGACCTGCCTGTTGATACAAGCCTTGAAAGTATTGCGACAGTAATGAATAAAAATGGCTATCATACAGGCTACATAGGAAAATGGCATTTAGGGGGGATACCCAGGGATAAGGCAATAAGAAAAGGTAACAGGCTGGACTTCACTGAATGGAAAGCATACAACTGCAGCCATGATTATTATGGGGCATATTATTATGATGAAAATGATGTAAGGCATGAAGTAGAAGGATATGAGCCAGTAAAGCAGACTGATCTGGCAGTAGATTTTATTAAAAGGAATACTGGTAAGCCGTGGGGGCTGGTTTTAAGCTATGGTCCTCCCCATGACCCATATTTTAAAGTGCCTGATGAATATCTTGATTTATATAAGGATAGGGAGTTAACATTAAGAAAAAATGTACCAGAAGAAATATATGAAGGAAAAAGAAAAGGATACTTGTCAAAAGAAGACATATCAAAAAACTACAAAGGGTATTATGCACATATAACAGCCCTTGATGAACAATTCGGCAGAATAATCAAGAGTCTTGAAAATACAGGGCAGCTTGATAATACCATAATCGTATATACATCAGACCATGGTGACATGCTTGGAAGCCAGGGGCTGACAAATAAGCAGCTGCCATACTTTGAGTCAGTAAATGTACCGCTTATAGTATACTATAAAGGTAAAACAGTCAATGTAATGAGTGATGAAATAATTTCACTTGTAGACCTGCCTGTAAGTCTTATGAGCCTGGCGGGAATGAAATTTAAAAGCGATGTTGATGGTCGGGACTTGTCAGATTTATTTTTGAACAAAGCTGCAAAAGGTGCGGAGCTGGCATATATACTTGATACGGTTCCCTGTCACCAGGCATATGAAAGAGGATATCCTGAATGGAGAGGTATGGTAACTTCTCAATATACATATGCAAGGAGTTATGACGGCAGCTTTTGTGTATTATTTGACAATAAAAAGGATAAATGGCAGATAAATAATTTGAAAGATGATCAAGCAGTAGTAAGTTTTCTTGAAAACAAACTAAAAGAAACAGTAGAAAAATATGATGAGTTTCTGCCCTGGGATGAATTCATTAAAAGGCACGGGTATTTGAACGATTGGAATGATAGTCAGGAATATTTTAAGCTGCCTATATTAGAATAACTATTTTGTATAAGAGTCATCATGGATATAAAAGTACAGTATGACCAGATAAATTGTCAACTGTTGCTGATGCATGGATTTTTTGATCCGAAATTAAAAAGTGATCTTTCATGGATGCACCACCCTTGCTGAAAATTAAGCTAAAATCCGCTCAGTTCTTGCATCAATAACCAGCGTGAGCGTTCATCTTCATCATACATATCAATAAAGCGAGTTTCCCTTGCTATTTCAAAGAGTACGAGTAAAAGGATTAGAGAAAATATTTCGTATATCCACAATATCTTTGCTTTTTGTTTCTTTGCCCTCTTTTCATTCTGCCTCTTTTGGCAACAATTATACAATAAAAAGAAACATAATGCAATTGTTCATATGCCTGTTTAGCAATATAATTTTTAAATGTATGATGAGGTGATAAAAAAATGTGATTTTCAGTATTTGTTGATGTGCGATATATATAATAACAGGGACTTTGTTGAAAGCATGAAATCAGTAAAAAATGCAGGAATGAATGCTATTGAATTCTGGGCCTGGTGGAACAAGAATCTGGAAGCCATAAAAAAGGTTAAGAAAGAAACAGAACTCGAAATAGCGGCATTTTTTACAAAATCTGTAAGCCTGGCCGATGAAACAAAGCGGAATGAGTACATTATAGGATTGAAGGAATTGAAAAAACAAACTTTGCCACGAAGCATTTTTACTCCTGAGTACAGTGTAAAGGACTTCAGACAATATATTAAAAGGGTATTTGAGTTTTTAAGGATGATGGAGGGTAAATAAAATGAATAAGCAAAAGCCAAATATTGTAGTGTTTGTAGCAGAGCAGTGGAGGGGTGATGCTGTGGGCTGTGCTGGGAATAGCATAGTAAAAACCCCAAACCTTGATAAAATGAAGGATGAGGGAATGTATTTTACGCAATGTTATACGACAAACCCCATATGCTCGCCATCCAGATGCAGCCTGGCTACGGGATTGTATCCACACACCAGGGGACACAGGTCACAGGAATATCTTGTGAGGGAATATGAGCCGAATATGTTTAAGTACTTAAAGGAAGCCGGCTATTATAATGTATGGATGGGTAAAAACGACATGCTTTCAAAGGAAGCTGTTGAGAAATATGTGGATGTTGCATGTATCCCCAAAGGGGTTGTTCCGCCAAATCCGTATGATATTGACGATCCTCACTATTATACTCAGTACAGGGGCAAGTGGAATGAAACAGGAGAAACCCACAGTGATAATATTATTATAGAAAATGCATGCAGGTTCTTAAGAAGTAAACATGATAAGCCCTTTTGCCTTTTTCTTGCGCTGAGTTTTGTGCATCCACCTTACTTTGTTGAAGAACCTTACTTCTCAATGTACTCTCCCGATGATACAGGCTATATTCCGCAAGCAGAACATGCAGGAAAGGCCTCGTTTATGAAGCATTTTCACCGTTATTCCGGTATGGACAGGGCGAATGAAGACCACGCAAAAAAAATAAAGGCTGCATATTATGGAATGATTACCAAAACTGATAACCTTTTCGGAAAACTGGCAAAGACACTTGAGGATACGTCATTAATGAATGAAAGTGCTCTGTTTTTCATGGCCGACCATGGGAACTATGCAGGGGATTTCGGGCTGCCATCTAAATGGTGGACCGGCTGTGAAGACTCTCTATTGAATGTTCCGCTGGCAGTAAGGCTTCCCGGGCATTACAAGAGAGGCATTTCAGATGCCATGGTTCAAAACATTGACATATTTGCAACGATTATGAATATAGCGGGTATTGAACCTGAAGCAAAGCATTTTGGCAGATCCCTGCTTAGCCTGATGAAAGGTGAAAAAGAAGAAATAAGGGACTGTGTATTTGCTGAAAGTGGTTATAATTCGGAGATTGAAATATCATTTGATTTGGAAAGGGAAAAATTCAGACATCAGCCGAAACAAAGTGATTACTATTACTGGAAGCAGTTGTTTGAAGAACAGCCTGAAACAGTGGGGCTCGCGGTAATGATCCGTACGAAGGAATGGAAGTATGTTTGGAGGCAGCTTGAAAGTGATGAGCTCTATAATATGAAGGAAGACCCGTATGAGCAGAATAACCTGCTTTATGATTCGGGCGAGAAATACGAAAGCATAAGAAGGGAGCTTAAAGAAAGGATGTTTGAATGGATGATGAGCACTTCCAACGCAATGCTTCCGGGAAATGATGGATACAGGTTTGATGATTGTACCTATGACAAATGAGAACATATGGTACGAGATTCAATTTGATGATATGGAAGACAGCTAAAGAATATGGGGTTCTTGCTCTTTTTGGGATACATTAACTTATAATATTCCATTTTTTTAAATATTAAGTAGCTACTTTTTATAGAAAATTCATCCATTTCATCTTTAAGACTGAACCAGTTCGATATTCTTTGTAGGTTGAAATAGACCACACTAATTATGTACTGCCATTATAAGTAAACCTTATATACTTCTGAATCATTATGTGTTTTTATGCAGCGGGCTTGCAATTTTCATCAAGATCTTTGTAATAACATGGAAGTACCGCATATGCGTTGAGTAGTTCAATACCTGCTCGTCCATAAGATCTTCTTTTTTCCTTTCAGAAGCCTCATGAAGTATGCATCCATATATGGTTTCCCTTGAAGTCCGTTCTATCGAAATATTTGCCGGCCTTGATGCTGCACT
>CAZANH010000178.1:0-3630 GCA_964486515.1 uncultured Eubacteriales bacterium | reverse complement strand
CTCAATGTATTAATTTTTTAATTTCATCTTCTGATAAACCCGTTGCTTCAACAATCTTTTCAAACTCCAGTCCTAACACTATAAGCTTTTTTGCTACTTCCAATTTTCCTTCCAATTTTCCTTCCAATATTCCTTCTAATTTCCCTCTCACTTCCCATTTCTTATCCAATCCCATTTTACTTACAACCTTATCAAGCCTATTTTGTTGTTCTTGTGTAAGCGTTCTTGTCATCTCAAAAACCTCCATTAATTGATCAAAATTTGCTACGGATACTGTATCCATCAGCAACTCATACTCATTGTTTTTTGAATCTTCCATATATTCATCAATTAAAATTTCAATCTCATTTTTAATATTCAATGTTTTACTTAACAGCCTTATGTAACGGTTCACTTTTGAAGGCAATTCGTCAATAACAATCAGCTGCACCGGAACATCTTCACCAATAATATAATAAATCCCTTTGTCCTGCTCCTGGCAATCTACTTTTTGTGATTCTTGAATGTGCTGAACCATTTTTTTAGGAAAACGGTTGCTCACCATAGTAATTGTCATTTCACCTATCTTGATTTTATCTTCATTCTGTGTTAATGATTTATATAAGTACGCATACGCCTTTACTTTATAATAGTCATCAATACTCAGGTAATCATCAGGTGACTTATATTCTATTATATTATGCTCTCGGAATACTTTCCCTATATTATTCAATATCTCTACCTTTTTCAATTTTTTAATTACAATTATATCAATCTCCAAAGGTTTTGACGTCAACTGATGCTCTTCTTCAATGTCAATCACTTCCGGATAGTATTCCTTCAATTCCAGCTTAAGCGCCGCCGCAAACGCAGGATGCCATTGTATATTCTCTTCACTCACAAAATCATCTCGTTTTCATTTTATCATAGTTTCATTTTACTGTAAATCCATTATATAACAAACAAATGTTCACGTCAATAGAAAAAAAGTAATCAAGTAAAATTATTCTTGTGTAAGCGCACTTGTTATCTTAAAACCTCCATTAATTGGACAAGAGAAAAGGCTTATTTGTCTTTCCAAATATCTGCAAAATCCATTTCCTTTCTCTATGTAACACACGCCACCGTAGCTTTTACATCCGAACACCTCGTGGTTTGTTACCTCCCCACGTCCCGGATATGCTAGTCAAATTTTTGATACCTCTACATCTATATATTTCAGCCAGTACCTATTGTTTTTATAATGTTCAATGCTTTCCTTTATGATTTTCTTGTTTTCTGACGGACCGACAACGAGCCTTCGGATCGGCCAATGACCCCGTGCCCATATTTTTATTCCCTTTATACGATCAGTTAATTTCTCATAATATTCTTTATTGTATTTGCCATTATTAAAACCGACAATCAAATCTTTCCTGATAATTCCCAGTCCTTTTTCAACCGACTGCATCACTTCCTCCTGATTGTCGCCATCGCCGATAATTATACAATCATTCTCATCCTGTCCTTTTCCCGCTGCAATCACTTCTATGTCATTGCCGTCATTGCCAATTTTTCCTTTAAAAACATCTTTCAGCATCTTATTAAGCTCTCTTCCGCATTTTAATACTACAGTATCACATACGGATTTTTTCCGGCTTCCGTACTTCACCCTGATATACGGTTTTTTATAATCGTTTTTATCTTCATAGTTTACTATCCTTGCATTGTCTTCTCCCGTCAGGGTTATAACAATCCGGCTTTCGCTCTCCTCTTTAAAGCAGTCATTCTTTATAAAGGGAGCAATGCTGTACAGGTTGGTTGCCAGCTTTCCGTCGTCTTCCTCAAATTGTTTACGATAGCCGTGTATTATATCAAGGATATTGTTTTTATTTGCATATATAACTTTTTGAGGGCTTGTTTCAATAAAATCATATCCTGTCACTTTCCCATCCTTATCAGCATTTTCAATTAAGAAACTGTTTCCTCCCGTGAAATCAAAACCTATTGAAACTCCATATCTGGCATATTCCCTCCATTGGCTCAACAGGTCTCCATCCTCGCAAAAACAGATAATATAATTATCATACGGTGTTTTATGATCACCAATGTCTATTTTTCCCCGAAAGCAATAATCATTCAGTCCTTTGATTCCGAAAATATATTCCTCACTGTCGTTTGAAAATCGTACATTCCCCGCCCAGATTGTTTCTTGCTCAAGTATTTTCCACATCCAAGGATCTTCTCAAGCGTTCCGTAATCGTCCTTTGATGATATGGAGTATCGTGATAACAGTCTCATATTCAATTTTCCTATATGGATGTATTTTTCTTCTCATAACCACCCTGCCAACAAGCATATACACTCCAATCCCGGCACTCACCCCGGCACTGTCGATGATTACGTCCAGTCCCTTAATTTTTATTTATTGTTTAAATCAATTATACCAATTCCTTCTTGCTCACATATACCTTTAAGCTTAATATCACATGTAATGATATAATCTGCATTTATTCTTAAAGCTGTTGCAAGGATAATTGCATCCGGTGTTTTTATGCTGTATTTCGCCCGTAATCTCGCAGCAATATCCGCTATATTAACCGTAACATCCAGAATAGAAAGGTTCGGATAATTACTCAACATAAGCTTGTATCTATTTTCCAGGAAAATATTATTTTCCTTTTTTGGCTTAACAAGAATTTCAAGAATAGATAGAACAGACATATATGCCTTATTCTTTCCCTTCTGAATATTATCAAATATTATTTCAAGCTTATCTGCATAATTTTCATTATCTTCAAAATAATAAATAAAGCAATTTGTATCAAGAAGTATACCCTTGTTAAATTCTATTGCCATGAATTTCTTTCCTCCTGAACATACATGTTTGCATCATTATCCTTCCAGATCTCCTTTCCCAGGCCTCTTAAAGACTTAGCAAAATTATCGGGTTTTTCCATTATAATAATCTGTTTAATCTTGTCATCATAAAACCAGATAATATCTGTACCAGCCTTTAATCCAGCTTTCTCTATTATCTCATCAGGTATCTTTGTGTATAAATTATTATCAAGTCTTGATACTAGAGCCATAACCTACACATCCTTTTATATTAAAATATAGTCATACTTTTATAAGTTATTCGTCCTATTAAAATAATAACCAACAAAATTATATCATACTTCCTGTTTTAATTAAAGATTTTTGCCTGGATATCAAAGGAGCCGTCATATCACTAACTTTATAAGTTTTTCGGATAAATCTGACGCGCATAACTCTATTTATATTGAGAATATCAATATTGTCATACCTCATCACTTAGCTGTCCATTTTCTCTGCATTTTGGATAACTGCCAAATACTTTACACTTCCTATATATTCCATTTATAACTAACAATTATATTCCCCATATATTATATTTTCCTCCAAACCATCCTATTCACAATCCCCGTATAGCTCTGAATTATCTTAACCACCTTCACACTCACGTTTTCGTCCGCGTAATCCGGCGTCGTAACACCCAGCTCGCCATTCTTATGCATTGCGACCGCAAGGTCAACCGCTTGCAAAAACTGCTCTGTAGTAATACTTCCTATAATAACATTCCCTTTATCAATGGATTCAGGCCGCTCTGTACTGGTACGCACAGATACAGCCGGGAATTTGAAGTAT
>CAZANH010000177.1:0-3218 GCA_964486515.1 uncultured Eubacteriales bacterium | reverse complement strand
CCTTTTAATTATAAAATCAGGTTCCAGCCTTTTAATTGAATTTAATTCACCTGTATCCGAGCCTTTCAGAAACTGTACCATGAGAACCTTAAAATTTCTGCCAACTGCCCGTATTCCAAGCCCCAATGCAGCTGTTGTCTTACCTTTTCCGTTTCCCGTATAAATATGTACAAGCCCTTTCATATCCATTTACACCCTCTCTCTGATCTATTGACAATCCGTTATAGGCTGATTGCTTTTCTTATGCCTGTTAATATTCTAACACATATTTACTTATAATGTCCACGCCTCAAGATATTATCCCCTCCAATACCTGCGGTATCTAAGCGGGGTCATGCTTTCAATTTTTTTAAATGTCCTTATAAAATTACTTGTGCTTTCAAAACCAACCTCTACAGCAATCTGTTCTATTGGTTTATCGGTTGATTCCAGAAGGGACTTTGCCCTGTTTATCCTGTACTTAACAAGATATTCATACGGACTGTAACACGTAGTTTCCTTAAAAACCTTTATAAAATAGTATTTGCTCAAATTTACCGATGCTGCCATATCATCAAGAGAAATATTTGAATCATAGTTTTTCTCAATAAGATCATACACCCTTTGCAGGTCATAGATATCACTTTTTGTTTTTAATTCCAAGGTTTTTCCTGTTGTTGTAAGCAGAATTTCTGTCAGCATCCTTACAATAATACTTGATGCTTTGATTTCAATCTGTTTGTCATCCTGTTTATGCATACTGAATATCTGATCCATATATTCAGATATACATTCATTCTCTCCCATATTGATTACAGGCCCATATTTTTCATATATCATATTGAAATACTGCTCACTGCTTGCTCCGTTGAAATGTACCCATTTTATCTCCCATAGTTCAACTGGATCTGTCCTGTACTCATGGTAATCAAAACAATCCATTATAAGAACCTGGCCCTTTGACAGCTCATATTTTTTCCCCCTGTATTCCGCATATCCCTTTCCGTTTAATGTATATATCATCAGAAAGCTTTTATATCCCTCTCTTCTTGTATAATATTTGGAATCGCAAAAAAAATGCCCAAAGCTCTGTACGTAAAAAAAAGTAGACCTTGCAAGAAAACTTGGGGTATAGTTGTATTGATACATGTTTTCTATATTTCCGCCTGCTTCTATCCAAATTGATTTCATACAATCTACTCCTTTTTCCGCTTTGATATATTAAGCAATTATTTTATATTTTAGAGCAATTATTTGTATTGTCCTGTTCTATATTTAATTATACAATTATATCAGTTATTACGCAACAATTTTATATAATTAGGAGGAATATACCATGAAAATCAAGCCAATCAGGAATAAATGGAAGGGGAAGATAACGGACAGGGAGCGTTTCAATAACCAGATGCATTTCAAAAGTGTCGACCGCAGTTTTAATATGGAGTTCGGCTATTGGGACGACAATTTCAAGCTTTGGGATATTTTTACCGATAATGGCATAAAGAACAATGAAGAAGCGGATATATTCTTTAATTTTGACATACAAAGGGTTATTTGGGGAAATGTCGATATATATCCCGGTTTTGAGTACAAAGTAATCAAAGAAACCGAAACAACAAAAATCTTTATCAACAGGGAAGGCCTGCTTGCAGAACTTCCAAAAGACGAACATGAAACAATACCACATTTCATAAAGTCCTCCATAGTAACTCCGGAAGACTGGAAAAGAGTCAAGGAAGAACATTTCAGAAGGGATGATCCTGCACGGAAAGTTGATATTGAGGCACTAAAAAAAGCTCACCCTGACAACCGTGATTATCCTCTGGGCGTATGGAGCGGTTCCATGATAGGACGGGTAAGAGATCTGCTCACCCTGGAAGGCCTTTCATATGCCACATATGATTACCCGGATATGGTAGAGGACATGGTTGAGACGTACTGCCAGCTTGAAGAGGACTTTCTTGACCAGGTACTCCCATATTTTAATTTTGACTTTGCAGCAAGCTGGGAGGATATCGCGTGTACTAACGGGCCGCTCGTTTCTGTTGACTTTTTTAAGAATGTTGTTATGCCAAGATATAAACGTATAGGCAAGAAACTGCATGCAGCCGGCGTTGATATCTGGTATACCGACTGTGACGGAGATATAAGGCCAATACTCCCGTATTTCCTTGAAGGCGGTATAAACTGCATGTTCCCGTTTGAGGTTAACTCATGCTCACATCCCTCGGAACTTCTCAATGAATACGGAAAGGACCTGAAAATCATGGGTGGAGTGGACAAGATGGAACTCAGGAAGGGCCAAGAGGCTATTAAATCTTATCTTGAAACCCTTGTGCCGCTGGTAGAGGCAGGAGGTTATATCCCATTTGTAGATCACCGCTGCCCGCCGGATGTAAAACCTGAGGACTATCTCTATTACCTTGATTTAAAGGAGAAGATGTTCGGGCTATGATTCAAACAGCCTTTTTAATATAACGGCATCTTTCAAAAACTGCTCAGGCTCATCATCCTTTACAAATTCAAGCATCGCATATCGGCTGCCCTTTGCTTCCCGGGCAGCTTTGATATAGCCCTTCCATTCTTTCATACCTGTTTCAAGTTCAAGCCTTTTTCCGTCTCCCCACTGAAACACATGGATATGCTCAAGGTAAGGCAAAATACTGTTCAAGCCTTTCAGACGTTCCTTTATACTCATTCTCTGGGAGGGCTGCCAGTAGCTTCGTACATTTTTATGGTTTATTTCTCGTAAAAGTTTCAGTGTTGACTCGTTTGTATCTGTCAAAGTATTCCCATGAAACTCAAACGCTACTTTTATGCCTTCTTGTTGTGCGGCATCGGCAATATCTGCGGATTCTCTTACAATGCTTTTCCAATACTCGTCATCAGCTTCACTTGAACCATGTTTACCTGCCCATACTCTTATAACAGGAGCACAAAGGGCCTTTGCCGTTTCAAGTACCTGCCCGAAAGTAAAATCCTTTTCTCCACCAACCCTGTAGTATGAACCATATGCAGCCACTTTCAAGCCTGCATCCCTTGTCATTCTTAAAACTTCTGCCGCATATTCAACATTTCCAGGAGGTACATGAACATCTCCTCCCCATTCTATACCATCAAGCCCTGCTTTTTTTACCAGCTCTATAATCTCTTCCGGTCCAAGCTTACGGAATGTAATTGAAACCAGTCCTGAATAAATCATCTTACCATCCACCCCTTCGTTTGCTATTGTGTGTTTT
>CAZANH010000176.1:0-6455 GCA_964486515.1 uncultured Eubacteriales bacterium | reverse complement strand
CAAATATTACCCCGGCTGTCTTTTTGGGATCGTGCCTTACAAAGTTTTTGCTGCAGATAATATTCTCCCTTATTATTTTAATACTTTCGGCCAGTCTGTAGCTGTCATCGGTTACGGCGTATGATTTCTTTCGGCCATGTCTTATTAGCAGCTTTTGCGGAATTGGGCCCGAATTGATTACCATATAATCAACATTGCTGCCAAGATATTTTTCAACAGCAAAAAGGTGATCGGAAGCGGTAAAATTGTCGGTCTCCCCTGGCTGGGTCATGATATTGCACATATATATTTTTTTTGCTTTTGATGCCGTTATGGCGCCGGCTACTCCTTTTACCAGTAGATTGGGTATGATACTTGAAAACAGACTTCCAGGCCCGAGAATAATTACGTCTGCTTCCCTGCAGGCCCTGAGCACACCTTTATATGCAGGGGGATCTAAAGGGGAGAGAAAGATTTCTTCAATGGGGCTGTGGTAATCGATTATCTTTGTCTGGCCGAGAATCCGGGAACCGTCTGCGAATTTTGCACCCAGAACAACATTTTCCAGCGTTGACGGCAGAACCCTGCCCTTTATGGAAAGGATACGGCTTGCCTCGAGGATCCCTCTTGCAAAACTTCCGGTAATATCGGTCATTGCCGCAATAAAAAGGTTGCCGAATGAGTGACCGGAAAGATCGGATTTACCTCTGAACCTGTATTGAAAGAGTTCCGATAATAGCGATCCTGATTCTGCCAGGGATACCATGCAGTTTCTAATATCGCCCGGCGGCAGCATATTGAAATCCTGTCTGAGGCGGCCCGAACTACCGCCGTCATCGGTAACGGTTACTATTGCCGTTATATCATCTGTCCGGTGTTTGATTCCCTCAAGCAGGGTGGACAACCCTGTTCCGCCTCCGATTCCGACTGTTTTTAAGCTTTTCCCGGTCATATTTTATGCCTTTTTGGATATGTATAAATACATTGCAGCTATTCATTTTTCCTGATTGGTTCTTCCATAGTATTAACCAATTAGCCGGATAAATGATATTTTATTCTTAACCCCTTAATTGAATTAAAGTTCAATTATTCATTGTTAGCTTATTAATGAGCTGATATTATTGTTACATATGTCTTCCGGGAAGAATTCTTCTGCCCATACTCTATTAACCGGCTTTGATATTTTTATTTTATTATATAAAATATACGAAAATAGCAACATATGCCAAGGATTATTTATAAGTTTTATTGTTAAAACCGAAAGAAGAGGGGAAGATGGATATAATAATAGCAGGAAATTATGGGGAGATGAGCAGGTCAGCAGCCGGCATTATTGCGGAACTTGTAAGGACAAAGCCGGACTGTGTCCTCGGATTTGCAACGGGTGGTACACCTGTAGGAACATACAGGGAGCTTATAAGGATGCACAGGGAGGAAGGTCTTGATTTTTTGGAAGTAAAGACATTTAACCTTGACGAATATCTCGGGATCGGAATGGATCTCTCAAAGCTCTATGAGCTTGACCAGAGTTATGCAAGGTTCATGTTTGAGGAATTATTTAAGCATATAAATGTCAAAAAAGAGAATATACATATCCCGGATGGTCTTACAAAAGAACCTGAAGAATTCTGCAGGTTGTATGAGGAAGAGATAAAAAAGGCCGGGGGAATTGATATACAGCTTTTAGGAATAGGCGGGGATGGGCACTGGGCCTTCAACGAACCCGGATCTTCGCTTGCATCCAGGACAAGGGTTCAGGCGCTGACAAAACAGACCCTTGATGATAATTATGAAAGTTTTTATAAGAAAGCCGGTATAAGTAGGCAAGATATGCCGCATTTTGCACTTACCATGGGAATTGGAACCATACTCGAAGCACGGCATGCCCTCATGATAGTAAACGGCATAAGGAAAGCGGGTATTGTTGCCGAAGCTATTGAGGGATCCATAACATCAAAGGTGACTGCATCGGCAATACAGTTGCATCCTGGAAAAGTAACCGTTATTTTAGATGAGCCAGCAGCTTCAGGACTTACCTGGAGCGTCGGTAAAAAATAAATTGCTGATCCTTAAGATTCTTTTCTTAAAGTATTTAAAAGATTTCTTCGGTCTCTTCTTTTGTGTAAAAAAGGTTAGCATATTGTTCACGGCTTAACTGGCTGGTGCTTTCTAAAAGATATGATATGGCTTTTTCTCTTTCGGATATGGCGGTTTCTTCCATTTTTTTTAATTTTTCTGTTACTGCGAACTCTTTCAGCAACTTTTTTATATTTTCAAATATGAGCATATTTCCGTATATAAATGTGCCTTCATTAAGTATCTTTGAAGCAACCATCGATTCAAAAGTATCAAAACGGAGCTGCTTTTTTACTTTCTGTACATCCTTGATTATATAATCTATTTCTTCCCTGTAAGCCGGTCTTTTCATGAGGAGGTATTTTTCTTCATAAATTGAATTGTCGAGCTTCCTTATGGTGTTTTCCGATAAACCCGCGGTCACGATTATTATATCGAGATCCGAACCCCTGATCATTTGCCCTGTTGAAATTTCGGGCCTCAATTCGTCGTGCGCCATATTATAAACAATGTCACCGGCAATTATGAATGCTGTTTTTTCCTTGATTTCATTATGTTTCTTTTGCGCACCAACAAGCCAGGAAAGAATTTCTTTTGAAAGGTCAAGCTTATCCCTGCTTACCTTTTGAATATGCTGCAAAAGAGCCCCTGCCCTTGATTTTATTTTTTCCCGATCTTCTGCCATACCTATGATTGTGTAAGTCAGGAATTCACGGAGTATCGATGGTGAGAGCCTTGCGTATCCTTTAATTCTCCTGTCAAGCCGTAAATACCTGTTGCCAGTTATATTTACCGATATTTCTTCCGAAAGATTGCAGATCCTCCATAGGGCCAGGGGGTCAAGCAGGCTGTTTTCAAGCAATTCCTTGCCTGTCATTGGTCCCTTTCCCCGCAATAGCTCTATTACTTTAATTGCCCCGGGCTTTAATTTCATATCATAAAAATATTATTGATAAATATTATAGGTAAAAATAATAAATAAAAGGGTCTTTTGAGGGAATATTAGCCGAGCCTGTTTTTAATTGTTTCAGCTATTGCCCCTGCCAGACGTTTTGTTTCTTGCTGTGTGGGGCCTTCCACCATAACCCGGCAGACAGATTGCGTACCCGAATATCTTACAAGAACCCGGCCTTTTTCACCAAGCTCTGCCTGGGCTTTTTTGATCGAATCCGTGATTTCCGGGTAATCAGTAATTGGCGGTTTGCTTTTTACGCTTACATTTATTGTAACCTGGGGAAAGATTTCCATTATTTTTGAAAGTTCGGAAATGGTCTTGTTTTCACTTTTTATGACTGAAAGAAGCTGGAGCGCAGATAAAATACCGTCACCACTTGAGTGGTGATCAAGAAAGATAATGTGGCCCGATTCTTCACCGCCAAGGACAGCACCCTTTTTAAGCATTTCTTCGAGGACGTACCTGTCTCCTACTTTTGACCGCGACTGCTCTATTCCCAGTCTATTTAGAGCAATGGAAAGACCCATATTACTCATGACTGTTGTAACAAGTATGTTATTCTTGAGTTTTCCTTCCTCTTTCATCTTTTTTGCGCAGATTGCCAGCACCTGGTCGCCGCTCAGGATACTGCCTTTTTCCTCAACCACTATAAGCCTGTCACCGTCACCATCAAAGGCAAATCCAATATCCGCATTTAACTCCCTGACTTTTTCAGCAAGGCCTTCGGGATGAAGGGCTCCGCAGTTTAAGTTAATATTTATGCCGTCGGGTTCTGTGTTAAGTTCAGTCACATCTGCCCTCATTTCTTTAAATAGTAAAGGCGCAACTTTATAAGTGGCACCATTTGCGCAGTCAATCACTATTTTCATGTTTTCAAGACTTAAGTTTTTGGGAAAGGAATGTTTTAAAAATACAATATAGCGGCCGAGTGCATCGGTCTCCCTGTAGGCCTGGCCTATCTCTTTGGAATCAGCAAGCTTTTCCTGAAGCTTTTTAGAAAATATAAGGTCTTCAATTTGAAGCTCCTGGTCATCCATAAGCTTAAAACCTGTCTTTGAGAATACCTTTATCCCATTGTCCTCAAAAGGGTTGTGTGAGGCAGAGATTACTATACCTGCGTCTGCATCCAGATTTGTAGTGATAAAAGCAATGCCCGGAGTAGGGATTGGCCCTATGATTACTGCATCGGAACCCATTGAGGTTATACCTGCAACAAGGGCGCTTTCAAGCATATATCCTGAAAGCCTTGTATCTTTTCCTATCACTATCCTGGGCCTGTGGCCTTCTTTTCTTAAGATATAAGCCACCGCCTGGCCGATCTGCATGGCCATCTCAGGAGTCATCGGATATTTGTTTGCAATTCCCCTCACTCCGTCCGTATCGAATAATTTTCTCATATTCTATTTCCTTTCTTTTACTTCCTGGACCTGCCTTAACTTAATGATCGTATCCGCAGGATAAAAACCCCTGGCTGTCGAATTAGGATAAAGCAGCACATTCCGGGAAAGCAGTGTTCCCGGGGCAGTGACGCTGTTGCAGCCCGTTTCCACTCCATCTGCCAGGATCGCGCCGAATTTGCGGAGTCCGGTTTCATATTTTTTACCATCTATGGTCAATATGACTTTTGATTCTATCATTTTTAAATTTGCAAGCTTTGTCCCTGCTCCAAGATTTACCCTGCCCAGGATGCTGTCGCCGATATAGGCAAAATGTCCCGCCTTGCTGCCCCCAAGCATAACAGCAGTTTTCATTTCTGTTGTATGCCCCACTACGCAATCATTGCCGACTATAACATTACCCCTTATATATGCTCCCTGGCGTATTTCGTTATTATCTCCAATTATGGTAGGGCCTTTTATAAGAACACCTGCCTCGATTATGTTTCCATTCCCGATATGGATATCATTGTCCGCCAGGACAGCCCCGGCACATATGATCGATGCACCTTCGAGCACCTTTCCGTCTCTTAATACAAGTTTTTTAGAAGCATCAATGGCAAAGCCTGATCTTATTACCTCACCGTTATATATAACCGTATCCATACTGATAAATGATCCGCCTTCCCTTAAATCAGAGACATTGGAGGCCAGATGGTTTTTTAAATATTCTTTAATGTTTCTAAGCCCGTCCCACACATATTCGGCAGAATAAAACAATTCTTTTAGATGGCTATTTTTAAGGTCAAAAAAATCACCTGGTTTCAGCATATGATTTCTCCTTTTTAAAATCTGAATTAATCATTTTTATTATTTATAATATATCAAAAGCATTGAACCAGCCGGATTTCATCAGGAAAAATTATAAATGTTTTTTAAATATTGACAATAAAATAATAAGATAATCAATATCCGTAATGCGGTAAATTAAAAAGTATGGCCGCCGGATTGAATTTTAATCGGAGGATTTGAGTTGTCCATAAGAAGGACCCTGATCATATTCTATTCCGATCCCTATGGTATTTTTTATTGAGCCATTATTTTCGATCCAGCCGGTAACTGTTTTTTTGCCAAGGAGATCCGCCAGCAACTTTATGGATTTTACTATTGCAGCTTTACTGGAATCAGAATCCATGCCTTTTATTATACCTCCGGCAATCTTAAAGAAATCAAGCGGCAGCTCGCTTAAAATGCCATATGAGCTGAATCCTGTTCCGAAGTCATCGACAGCAAACCTGCACCCGAGGTCTTTTAAAGTTTTGATGCATTCCCTGGCAAGTATCACATCATCAAACATTGACGATTCGGTTATTTCAAAGCCTAACTGCGAAGGGCTTATTTTGCTTTTTAAGATCAGGTCTTTTAATTTTTCAAGATAGCTTTTATCTGCAAGACATTTAACTGAAAGATTTATAAATATGCATTTTTTGGCGTCTTCTTCTAATATTTTGAGTGCCTTTTTCAGGGCCAGATCAGTGATAATACCTATCAGCCCATTATTTTCAGCCAGCGGTATAAATATATTCTGGTGTATCATGCCGTATTTATTATCCGGGAGTCTCAGAAGCGCTTCATGGTATACAATACTGCCATTTTCGATTTCAATGATGGGATTTATATATAATTCAAACAGGTCTTTCTCGATAGCTTCTCTAAGTTTAAGTAGAATTTCAAACTTTCCTCCATAGATATCCCTGTCGGGTTCAAAAATGGCAAGCTGGTTTTTACCCATTTCTTTAGCCCTATACATGGCCTTATCTGCTTTTGAGAGTAGCATATCAGGTGAATCATCCCCGTCAACCTGGGTAAGGCCCATGCTCACGGTAAATCCGATTTTTTTGCTTTTTGAATTAATATTAAAATGGTTAATTAGATTTCTAAGCCGTTCTGCCGTAGCTTTTGCTTTTTCAACTTATAAGAATTTCCTTCTGGATCCCATACTATAATCCCCCAAAGGTAAACATATTTACGATTATCGGAGGGTAGATATGGCTATCAGATAAAGTACC
>CAZANH010000175.1:0-10744 GCA_964486515.1 uncultured Eubacteriales bacterium | reverse complement strand
TGTAAGTCGTGTGTTTGTACTTGTCCTTTATATAGTAATAACAGGCGGGCTTCATCTGGACGGCCTTGGTGATACGTTTGACGGGCTTTTCAGTAGAAGGTCTAAGGAAAGAAAACTTGAAATAATGAGGGACAGCCGTGTAGGGATGAATGCGGTTCTAGCCGTTGTCAGTATCCTGGGTATGAATATGGCTGTACTTTCATCACTTGACAGGCAGGTTATCCCTGCAGTACTTGTACTTTTCCCTGTTGCAGGCAGAATGGGTTCTCTTATAGGTTCCGGAATTTCAAAATATGCCAGGAATACGGATGGGCTTGGAAAATCCTTTACAGATTTTTGCGGTATTAAGGAGATTATCATTGGGTTTTTTGCCTCATTTATTATCTTCTATCTGTTTTCAGGGTATATGGGCTTGATATTATGTGGTACATCAACAATCACGGCTTTGGCAGTTACACGGATTTTTACCTCAAGAATAGGCGGCGCGACAGGAGATATACTCGGTGCTGTTTGTGAAATAAATCAGACCCTGTTTTTAATCTCGGTTATGGCTGGGGGTATTTGATGTGGAACTTGTACTGGTAAGGCATGGTGAAACGGATGAAAATAAAAAAGGGACGTACTTCGGCTGGATGGATGAAGGCCTTAATAATACGGGAATAATTCAGGCAAAACGGATTGCAAAAAAACTTGGAAATATGAAGCCACATACTATATACAGCAGCCCTTTAAAAAGAGCAGTGGAAACCTCACATATAATAAACGGCGATATGAATTCCAATATTGAAGAAATTGATAAATTAAAAGAACGGAATTTCGGAATATGGGAAGGGCTTACAATTGGTGAGATATCTGAAAAATACCCCAAACAGTATCTGCTTTGGAATAAAGACTGGATTAATTACAGGATAAGCAGGGGAGAGAGTGCAAAACAGGTTTACAGTCGCAACGCAGAATTCATTGGAAGCCTTTTGAACAGTAGCTCTTCTGTTGTAAATGAGGCATATATCATAGTCACACATGCGGGTTGTATAAGAAATATGATTGCCTGTCTCCTTGGATTTGGTATTGAAGATTCATGGAGGTTTAAAGTAGATGAGGGAAGCATCAGCAGGATTATGATAAACAACGAGGGATTTGCATACCTTGATTCAATGAATTGCAAGTAGCAAAATGTATTATAAAATATTTTGTGTATCCATATATGATTTTTGTTACTTACAGCCGATGGGAAATATGTTGTATGGGTAGATTAAATGTGATACAATATAACTAACTTACGATTAAGTGAAGTATGAGTTAGCAGGTGATTTGGTGTTTATCGGTAGAAAAAGAGAACTTGAAAAGCTTAACAGGCTCTATGAAAGTGCAGGGTTTCAGTTTTTGGTAATGTATGGAAGAAGAAGGGTTGGCAAGACTACACTGCTGTCTGAGTTTTCAAAGGACAAGCCGCATATCTTTTTTGTTGCTGAAGAATACAGCAGGGAGAGAGCCTTAGCCAGTTTTTCAAAGCAGATATATGAATATTTAGGATTGGAGGGGCTGCCTTCGTTCCGCGACTGGAGTGAAGCATTTGATTTCCTCCTGAAAAAGATTTCCTCGAAGAGGGTAATATTGATTATGGACGAATATCCCTACCTTGCAAGTGCGGATAAATCCATATCATCTTTCCTGCAGAATTTGATAGATCATAAATTGTCAAAAACAAATATATTCCTTGTAATATGCGGTTCATCAATGAGTTTTATGGAAAAGAACATATTAAACTATAAAAGTCCTTTGTACGGGCGAAAAACATCAGAGATGAAGGTTGAGCCGTTTGGATTTTTTGAGGCGTGTAGTTTTTTCCCCGGATACAGTATTATTGAAAAGATCAAGTCGTATGGGGTTTTAGGTGGGGTACCCCAATATCTCAGATATTTCGATGATAAGGCAAGCATCAGACAGAATATAATACAGACGATGCTGAACAAGGGAGCGGTTCTTTATGAAGAGCCGAAAAATCTTCTTAAACAGGAACTGAGAGAACCCATTGTTTACAATACAATAATTGAAGCAATTGCGACAGGTTTCACAAAAATGAATGAGATAGTCACAAAGACTGAAATAAGTTCTGATAAATGTGCAAAGTATATCAATTCTCTTATAAATCTTAAGATACTGCAAAAAGAGCATCCCTTGGGAGAAAAAACAAGGAGAAAAAGCATATACAAGTTGAGTGACAACCTGTTTAAATTCTGGTACAGATTTATATTTCACAATATAGGATTGACGGAACAGGATGAGGCGGAGTTTTTATATGATTCAATAATTGAACCTGACTGGTCTGAATATATCGGTAAAAATGTTTTCGAGGACATATGCAGGCAGTACCTTTTAATACGAAACAAGAAAAGGTCGCTTCCCTTTGTTTTCACACATATAGGCAGATGGTGGGGAAACAACCCGAAAAAGAGACAGCAGGAGGAAATTGATATTATTGCAAGGGATAAGGAAAGGGCTGTGTATTGTGAATGCAAATGGAGAAATGAAAAAGCGGGAATGGATGTCTATTTTGATCTGGTGGAAAAATCAAGGATTCTCAAACAATACAAGCCTGAGAAGTTTATGCTGTTTTCAAAGTCAGGTTATACGGACACCCTTGTTCAGCATGCCCAAAAGGATAATCTTTTGGAGCTTGTTACACTTGATGATTTGGACAAGATTACATAGTAGAAATCTGCGTGCAACAAGAAACTCCATACTGAATCCGGGTTGTACCAGGTGGCGAGTACCGATTCAGCTTTTCAGGTGGTGGGCATATCTCCCGCCTCGTTGGAACGGTAAGTTGCAATTGCTAATAAAATTACAACCGTTGTTATAACAGAGATGGATAAATAAAGGTGTTATAGTATAAAAGGTTTGTATGTAAAGGGTGTGTATGTTTTGGTTGAATATGAACCGGTATCCTTAATATTCCTTGCTCATAATGAGGCCGGAACAATAGAAGAAGAAATAAATACTTTTTATGAAAAAATCATATCAAAAATTCCGGGATCCGAGTTTATTGTTGCAGAGGATGGGAGCACGGACGGTACATCCGAAATAATTGACAGACTGTCGGATAAACTTGGGATTATCCACCTTACAAGTCCTGAAAGGAAAGGATATATTAAAGCTATGGCTGATGCCGTATGTAAAGCACACAACAACCTTATTTTTATATCCGATACCGGATTGAAACATGATGCCGAAGACTTCTGGAAATTGTATACATACAGAGAGAAGTACGACCTTATTGTAGGAAGAAAGACAAAAAGGAACGATGTGTTTTATAGAAGATTTCTTACTTACATATATAACCTTTTTTTGAGGCTTTATTTTAAAATACCCTCACTGCATGATTCCGACAGTGGTTTCAGATTATTCAACAAAAAAGTAGCGGATAAGGTTTTTGAAAATAAATTCATATTTACCGACCTGGTGGGATCTGAAATAGTACTGAGAGCAATTAATGAGGGATTGGAATACGGAGAGGTACCCGTATCCTATTCAGGGCATAAAGGCCGCTCAAGGGGGCTGCCACTGAAAAGAATACCGGGAGTTATAATAAAGGTAAGAAAGGATTTGAAACATTTAAAACAGGAATTCAAAAATAATAAACAGAATAAATTGTGATTGCATCCATATTAGTATTAAAAATATGCTATCGGAGATATGTAATATGATAGTATTAGAAATAATAACGAAATACAAAAGATTCATCAAATATTGCATAATAGGAGCATCAGGTGTACTGTTGGATTTTTTGGTATTTTATATTTTAAATAAAATATTCGGCGTATATTACCAGGTTGCAAACTTTATAAGCGTATCATGCGGAATAACAAACAATTTTTTGTTAAATGCCCGTTTTAACTTTAAAACAAGGGACAGACTAGCTGTCAGATATCTGATATTCTATGCTGTGGGAATGACGGGAATATTGATAAGTTCGTTATTGCTGTACATTTTTATAGAAAAATTAGGTTTTGATGTTATATTAACAAAATTGATTATTCTGTTCGTTGTTACAATAATCCAGTATACATTGAACAAAAGCTTTTCATTTGGGAGGTTTCGGGAAAAATGATTACTGTATCGGGTATTTTTACTGCGGCAAGGAAGCTGTTTTCCGGATTTTGGTCAAACAAGGCCTTGGTTGTATTTTTGTTTGCTCTGGTTATCAGAACTGCCGTGGGATATATATTTATGGGGAGTATAGATACGATAAATACTGTGCGTAATTCCGAATAGTTGCTTTGGCAAACAAATGTCTTGCATATTAAAAGGAAATAGTATAGAATATTATTATCCGAACGAATATGATAACGTTCGGATAATAATTAAGAATATGAGGCAGGTAATTATATGTATTCCATTGATAGTGTTGTTTTAGCCGGAGAGTCCAAATATATTGAATTTAAAAGTACTTTTAATTCAAGTGTTTTAAAGACAATATCCGCATTTGCGAATTATCATGATGGAAGTATATATATTGGCATCTCTGATGACGGAAATGTCTTTGATTTTGGTAAGGATATAGTAAAATTTAAGTTAGATATAGAAAATTCCATAAATGATAACATTATTCCAAGGCCTTTTTATGAATTATTAACCCATACAAAAAATAACAGTATTATTATTGAGATAAAAGTGTATCACGGGGACTTTACACCCTATACTTTTCGGAAGAGAGCCTATTATAGAATGGATACGTCAACTGTTGAGGTTGACCAGTATGAACTTCAAATGCTCATACTAAATGGCAGAAACATGTCATTCGAAAATTTGGCATGTAATAATCAGAATTTAGAATTTTCATATTTTGAAAATAAAATGAAGAAAACAATTAAGATATCTTCTCTATCAAACGACTTATTAAAAACGTTTGGTCTTATTCAAAACAATAAGTTCAATAATGCTGCTGCTTTAATATCAGACAATAATTCTGTAGAAACATCAAAAATATCCCTGGTTCGTTATGTTGGAGATAATGTAAAGCAAATCAAAGACAGAATTATAAAAGATAAATGCTCCATACTTGAATTATATGATGAGTGCATCCTTTTTTATAAAAAACATATTAACATTGCTGAAATAATTGAAAGCGAATATAGGACCACTGTTGAAGAAGTTCCTTTCATAGCTTATAGGGAAGCTGTCGCAAACGCTATTGTACATAGAGATTATATGAAACTTGGAGACATAAAAATAGAAATTTTTGATGATAAAATAGAAATAGTATCTCCTGGCAGTCTTCCTCTTGGCCTTTCGGAAGAAGAATTTCTAACCGGTAGGATATCTGTACCTAGAAATAAAATTATTTCAGATATATTTTTCAGGCTCCAAATCATTGAGAAAATGGCAACAGGTATAAGAAGAATAAAGGAATATTATTCAAATTATAGGGAAAAGCCTTCTTTTATAGTTAGTAAGAATTCTGTTACTATTGTTTTGCCTAAAGTTATTAAAAGCAGTAATGTGGATGCTGAAGAGCTTACTATAACAGAAGCGAATATCATTAGTCATATTAAAGAGAATGGAGAAATAGACAGAAAGACAGCAGAATTGCTGATTCAAAGAGGAAAAACCCAAACTACACTTGTACTAAGGGATATGGTTGAAAAAGGACTCTTAATTGTCTTAAACCGGGGGAAAAATACTAAATACTTGTTAAGGTCGTGAAATGGCATGTATTCGTTCCGAACGATTCCGAACGAATTACAAGCAATAGTCCCTTTTTCATGCAACCTTTACGACTATTTAAAATACTACTTTTTCATCCTCAATTCTTGATTTTTCAGCGGCGAATGCCATCATGTGGCTTTGTACGGAGATTGACGCGGATGTCCGTCCCTGCTCTTTGCCGTCTTCCCTTACAAGCCTGACGGAACAAGTTCCTTGCTAAATTTGGGATTTTTATGGAATTATTCGTAATGGAAAACAGCAAATTTGTTTATGGCCTATTTTATATATTCGTTTGCAGTGTTATACATCATAATGATATTTTCAACAGGGGAATTTACTTGGATGTTATGACATGGTGAAACTTTGAAGGGGTTGATAACACAATTCCATATAGGTACTTCCAGTATTATCATATATCAAAGGTTTCAAGCGTTATTAACAAATATGACAATACATTAAAGGATTCTGAACAAACAATAAAGGATGTAAGGCATTTCATGCATATAAATTATGTGCATAATATAAGTATGTCAGTTCTTGCGTCACATTTCAATTATACGAGGACATATTTCGAAACCATTTTTAAAAAGTTCACCGGTATGACACCAATTGGATATCTTACAAAAATCCGTATGGAAAAAGCATGTTCTCTTTTACGAAATTCACAACTTTCAGTAGGACGTATTTCCAATTCAGTTGGTTACCAGGATTCTTTTTATTTTTCAAAACTTTTCAAAAGATATTACAATCAAAGTCCCACACAATACAGGAAGCATTAGGAATGGTGCGATTTTAAAATTTGTACCATATACTTTAAGCAAGCCAAAGTGATTTTTATGATTATTGATGAAAAAACTGTTTTGGTATATGTAACAAATTATGTTTACTGTAAATATAATGTTAAAGAGACAGATTAATAGTGCGGTTAAAAGTGATATTGTTTTTAAAGCAATTTAAAACAGTGGGATAGGCCGGTAAAGTTGAATTTATAACCTTAACCGGTATTACAAGGGAGCAGAAGAAATTGAACATAGTTATTGTCTATCTGGGGGGATACTCTGAAAATATTGAAAAATATTTAAGAAAATTAACGGTTAAAGCAAACACATTGGGTTATGTAACCATTCAGGAAAGCAGACTGCCCGGGATAAATCTATTAGGCCCACTTGATAATTTGGGAAATATCCTTAGGGAAAATATAGTTGATGAAGTTGTTATTATTGTTTCAAAAGGATATAAGGATGAATTTCTGGATAAATATGTTTCAATATGCGAAGAATCGGGCATAACTGTAAAAATATTGATGGATGTATATAATATGGGGATTTTCAAATTAAAATGTGAAAACCGATATGGGAACCCCGTGCTGATATATCATTATATACCTGTGAATCATATCCAATTATTGATTAAACGGATTATTGACATAATAGGATCCATACTGGGGCTTATTTTCACAGGGTTCATATCCCTGTTTTTGATACCGGCTGTTAAGATAGACTCACCCGGGCCCGTATTTTTCAAACAGAAAAGGGTGGGTCTTAACGGCCGTAATTTTATACTTTACAAATTCAGATCCATGACTGTCGATGCCGAATACCGAAAAAAAGAACTTATGCAAAAAAATGAAATATTGGGGGATTACATGTTCAAGATAAAAGACGACCCCAGGGTAACCGGGTTAGGAAAAATATTAAGGAGAACAAGCCTGGATGAATTTCCGCAGTTCTTTAATGTACTGAAGGGTGAAATGAGCCTTGTAGGAACACGGCCTCCAACAACTGAGGAGTTTTCAAGGTATGAAAACATTCACAGGAGAAGGCTCCGTATAAAACCTGGAATAACCGGGCTTTGGCAGATAAGCGGAAGAAGCGATTTAAATGACTTTTCAGAAGTTATTAAACTGGATAACAGGTATATAAGCGAATGGTCGATATGGCTGGATTTGAAAATTATTGCCAAAACAATTATTGTATTACTTTGTAAAAAGGGAGCTTACTAAGGAAATTGCCAGCGATTTCGGATGGATATTATGGTTCTGTTTTCAAAAGCAGTGGAATTATTTTCAATGGCCGTAGTGAGAGGTATGCCAATGGCAAGACCCGTAGTGATATCGGGGGTTTAATAAATTGAGAGTCCTGGCTGTTAACAAGTTCTATTATCTTAAAGGTGGAAGTGAAACCTATTATTTTTCCCTTAACAGACTTCTTAGTAATGCTGGGGTTGAAGTTGTACCTTTTTCCATGAAAGACCCAAAAAATCTGCCGAACTCCTATGAAAAATATTTTTTGGACAGTATTGACTTTTTTAACGCATCATTTTTTAAAAGGCTCAAACAATTATTAAATATCATATATTCTTTTTATGCAAGGGAAAAGATATCTCATATTATTGAGGATTATGGGCCTGAACTTGCTCATCTGCATGTATTCCAGCATCAATTTTCTCCGTCTATATTGAAGGAAATTAAAAAATACGGCATCCCTGTAATTAATACGGTACACGACCTTAAGCCCCTGTGCCCCAACTATATGATGTTTAATAAGGGGAAAGTATGTGAAAAATGCTTCAAACACAGGTACTACCAATGTTTCATCAACAGGTGCGTAAAAGGCTCTTATGCCGCAAGCCTGGTAACAACAATTGAAATGTACCTGCATGATTTCCTGGGCAGTTATGATAATGTGGATATGTTTATCACTCCCAGCAGGTTCTACAGACAGAAATTCATTGAATACGGTTATCCGGAGGAGCGTGTTGTCCATATACCGAATTTTATAGATACACAGAGGTATAAACCCCAATATGATGGGGGCAGCTATATTCTGTACTTTGGAAGGCTGTCGAGTGAAAAGGGTATTATTACGCTTTTGAATGCAGTCAGAAATATGGGGGAGGAACTATTGATTGCAGGTGACGGCCCATTTAAAAGTGAACTTGTAACCTGTATAGAGGAGAAAAAAATTGATAATGTAAGGCTGCTGGGATTTAAGGAAGGAGAGGAACTTGTTTCCCTGATAAAAAATTCAAGGTTTACAGTTATTCCATCCGAATGGTATGAGAACTGCCCTCTTTCGGTTCTTGAGAGTATGGCATATGGAAAGCCGGTAATTGGTGCCGATATCGGAGGAATACCTGAACTTGTGGAAAATAAAAAAACAGGGCTTGTTTTCAAGCCGGGAAGCAGCGATGACCTGGCGGAAAAAATCAGCTATATGCTTGGTAACCCTGGTGTTGTTACAGCAATGGGAAAAGAAGCGAGAATCAAGGTTGAGACTGAATTTAACAAAGGGTTGCATTTGGAGCGCATTATGAATATTTATAAAAGTATGTTGAATTATGGTTGAGCGATCCGATCATATGGATAAACTTATGGAATAATCAGTTCAGCATGCCAAAAAGGGCGTTTTGAAGCGGTTATTTTTCGATAGTGTAAACTTTTATTCGAGTTCTTCTATGGTTATGTCACGGGTATGCCGGGTATGGCACCATACTTTATTATTCCTGCTGAGGATACCCTGTATTGTTATAGGTACCCAAGTCAGGCAGTATATGGGGTACACTATAAATCCAAGCAGGGTTTTCATATGGAATCTCTTTGATGCAATCATCACAGCTGGGCCGTAGATAAATTGGAATAACACAAATACATACCATATATCCACGGGGAATACATATTTTAAATTATAAAATGGTGATTCGGGATAAAGCGTCTGTATCCAGAGCATTACATTTATAAGCCCTATGAAGATATATCTTATGGGCTGAAAAAGGTATATGGCACAATCAAAGGCAATAAAATCACCTTCCTTGAAGGCTTTAGAAAATAACAAAGGCAGAAATCGCCTTGCACAGTCAGCATGTCCCTGCATCCATCTCTTCCGTTGATTCCAGGACTGTTTTAATGTAAGCGGTTTTTCATCATAGACCACTGCATTTTGTGCCCATGCCACCTTCATACCGTGAATTGCAAGCTTCATTGTAAATTCAAGGTCTTCCGTAAGGCATGTAGCGCCCCAGCCTATTTCCCTTAGAACCTGTATGTCTATTGCAAAACCGGTTCCGCAAAGGCCACAGGACAACCCGAGATAATACCTTGGCGTCTGGAATAACTGGTTTGAAAGCCAAAAGGCTATCGAATAGGATAAGGTTATCCATGAATCAAATGGGTTTTTGCTGTCTATGTATCCCTGTATGATTTTATGTCCATTACGAAGCTGTTTGTTCATTTCTCTCAAAAAATTAGCCGATACGAGATTATCGGCATCGAATACAGCCACTGCATCATATTTGTCATATATGTTAAACAGCTTTTTGAACATCCAGTCAAGAGCATACCCTTTGCCCCTTTGAAGGTTATTGAACCGTTCGTATACAAAGGCACCGTTTTTGCGTGCTATATCTGCCGTATTATCCGTACAATTATCGGCTATGACAAAAATATCGTATAAATCCTGTGGGTAACTTTGCTGCTTAAGGCTGTCAATAACATTTGCAATAACCGGTTCTTCGTTGTGTGCTGCAACTACAAGCGCAAACCTTTTTTCAGGTATGTTAAGCTGATTGCTGCCTTCTTTTTTTTTAAACCATCCGAATATTGATATGGAAAAATAATAGGAACCGCCAAGAAAAATAATTATCTGTATAAGCTGCGTAATAAAATATATAATGTTATCAAGGCCGGAAAACATTTTATCCCTCCATATTACAATTTAATTGTGTTTTTCCCTTTCCGTATTATTTTGTGCTTAATGAAAAAAAATATTAATAAATAAAAAATTAATTTGAATGAGATGATAACAAAACCATATTGTTTTTTCTTTTTACAAGCTGTTCTATTTCCCTTTCAAAGCCTACTCCCAGAATAAGCAGCCTATCTGCTTTCCTTCCCTCTACAACATACCGCAGCATCCGGCCGCAACCAAACTGGAAGACTTTTGTTATGGTTTTGTTTGACAGTATTATAAGAAGTTTGTATAATTGAATTGAGTTATTTAGGAGGTGGCACAATTGAGTCTGGATAACCAGGAAAGTT
>CAZANH010000174.1:0-10387 GCA_964486515.1 uncultured Eubacteriales bacterium | reverse complement strand
CAGTTCAGGATCATATCCTTCAGCAATTAATTCATCCAACTTTTGGGTAATTCCCTCTATTTCCTTCAATTGAAGTTCAATGGTTTCTCTTTCGCTCTGAGACTGTGCTGTGCTGTTACCGGTCAGTTGTATCAAACGATACTGGAGGCTTTCTGAACGCTTGCTTACATATTTTGCTTTAAGCTTATACAAACTGTCCCTGTTCCATTTATATATAATTATATACGCTTCAAAGCCCTGCTCGGGACCACTGCTCAAATGCCAAATAAACGGGGTTTTAGGCAAGTACATGAAAAGATTCAGGTGGTCACTGAAGTTCTTGAAAAAATGATGCTCAAGATATTCATTAAGCGGCCGGTCAAGCAACCCGTCCAATTGCATAAACTGGGCTATTGTAAAACCGCTGTTCAAACAATACTGTTCAAGTCTGTCCAGTAAACGAGGTTCATCCGGCAAGCCCACCAACGGAACAATGCCGTCCTCATCTTCCATCAGTATGGTGCGGCAGGCATCAGCTATGAATTCCAATGCTATCTCATGGGCTTTCCCCGGAGGCAGGATCTTGCTTTCCCTGAACCAGTACCAGACATTTATCGGGTTGACATTATGACGGTTGCAGAACTCCTCCAGGTCATTGTTTTTCTGATAAAGCGAATTGAATCCTTCCTTTACCGTTTTTATAAACTGCTCGTCAAAAGCAGTCCCATCCAGATTTCTGATGAACTCCTTTACGTCATTATTATCTATATCCACAGACTTCAAATACTCATCTCTCGCTTCAGCCAATACAGGTAGCTCTCCCACAGGCTTCCCCATTTTTGTTTCCACCTGCTTGCGGTCCTCTGGGGAAAGTGAATAGACTTCATAAATTACTTTATTGATAACAGCTTCATTAGTTAATATGTACGTTATTTTAGCATTTTCATTATTTAAATATTGAAGTAAAATGCCTTTTAATAAATTGTTTGATAGAAGTGATAAAGGATTTTTTTTAAATTCTTTTTCTATTATATGGTATTCATTAATTTTCTTTTTAATTGTTATATTAGTATTTACTAATCTAATAAGCAAGTCTTCTTTACCTTTTGATATATCAACAACAGGTATTCTATGAATATCTTCGGAATTTGTTGCAACAGTTGAATTTAAACATTCAAGTATATATGAAACAATTTTTGTATTTAGCAGTGCTAAATACAATTTCAATGAATATTTGGCTTCTGGTTCCAAAAAAATACTTCTTGTTGTTGAATCATAAATATAATTATAAGGTTGGTATCGAAATGAAGTTCCTTTTGAAGATAGCAAACTACACGCTATTCCTTCGTTAAAATAAGTATCTGGGTTCCTTAGATTAAGGCTTGGTAAAGATTTTATTTTTGCGCCATTATTTTCCCAATTTATGACTAACCACAAATTACCATACCATTTATTAAACGGTCCCCCTTTAATGTATCCAACCCATTTCTTTTTATCAACAGTATAATTTGTAGAAATATCATTTTTATCAATTTCCCACCAAAACCTAAAAAATCTTATATTATCGGTACCTAACCCTTTTTTAGCCTTTAAATGTTTTTCAATCTTACTTAATTTAAATTTCTCTCTAAATCCATCAGAAATCCAGTAAATAAATGGCCAGCCGTCTATTATTTTAAGCTTTGATTGCTCAAGTTTATATACCCGCTCATTTTTAACATTATTTATATAATCATCAAATACTTGCACCAAAGAGCCTTTTTTATATTTTTCTTGTTGATTGGCAGTTATATTGAAAAAAACTCCTTTAATTTTATTTTTGTTTTTATTTAAGACATACCATGTCGCATCCAATAGAATACCTGGGCCAAAAAGATTAACTCTGTCCAATCCATAATCAACTAGTAAGTCAATATGAGTTTTTTCGATAATAAATTTTCTAACATCTTGAAATGTTTTGATATACATATAAGTATGCGGATGAATTAAAGCTATATAACCATTTTCTTTTATCAGTTCATAACATCTCTTAATGAAAGCTGCATATAGGTTTGAGTTGAACTTGTGTGGTTTTTTATAGTTATCTTCAATAAATGCCTTTAATCCCTGTCCGTAATCAGCACTGTCAGTATATGGAGGATTTGCTGCTGCCACATCATATTTTTGTGTAAGTAACCTCAAAAATGTCAATGCGTCGTTAGTTTTAAAGTTCTGGAAAGTAACACCTTTGTTCTTAACATTATATTCCAACGCATTTTGTAAGGATTCAAAGAATGATTGCCTGAAATTCTCAAGGTTTTTCATATCTTTTTTTTCAAATACGCTCATTTGCCCGATCATACTTTTTGGGGATTGTTTTACTTCTTCCTCTATCATTTGCACATTTGCCATAAATTTTTCTTCAAGCCTTATCAATGAACCAAATTTATATGCCTGCTGCAAATCCGACCAGATATCTTTAACAACTTTCTCCTGAGCATTTGTCAGCTTTTCACCGTTTTCAAACAAATGCTTCACTTCGTTATATTCGGCAAGGAAAAAGTCAGAACTGACAATATTGAAGTTATATTTCCCTGCTGCATTACCTTTCCTTTTTGCTTTTATGTACAATCCGAGCTGCGTCAACTGTACAGCCCTGTCATCCAGGTCAATCCCATAAAGGTTTTTATTAATAATCAGTTCAGGTATTTCCCTTTCATCAAAATCAACACCGTAATTGTTTTTCTGGTCCATATACAGGTCATAAAGCAAATCAAAAGCATAAAGCAAAAAATTGCCCGAGCCAACTGCAGGATCAATTATGCGTATTTCTGTGACTGGTTTTTTATCTCTTGTCTGAGTATCAGGAATATTGGCTATTTTATATTTATTTCTTATTTCTGATTCAGGAAACATTTCCATGTACATTTTCCCCAGGCTGTTGTCCACTAAGAACTTAACCACCCAACGCGGCGTATAGACCTGGCTTTGAAGGCTAACCTTATCATACTCGGTTTTTTCCTTGCTGTCTTTGTGTGCAGTTTTTTTATTGTTGTTATAACTTTCATAAAACCATCCTAAAACATTATCACTTTTCCAAATATCAGGTCCTACTTGTGGATCATTTTCCACTTGATTAAATGCGTTGATTATATTATTAAGCTCAACAGCGGTTGGCAGCAGATGATATGGATGTTGCAGGCTGAATAACGAAATATCTTTTGCAAAAAATTCAAATCGACTCTCGATAAAAAGTAATAACCCGTCTAATTCTTCCTTTCGGCAGTCAGGATTTTGCTCCAGCCATAAATAATGAGCAAATGAGCGATTTCCATGTTGGCTTCTACGAGTGATTATTTCAGGATTCAAGGCATGTGTTTCCATTACTTTCATGGCAGCCAGGCGGTTAAATAGAGTAAACGTAAATTCGTCTACCAGCTTTTCATATGCAGAAGTATCTGACCCTGTTTCATCAACGAATGCCTTTAATATACTTTTGATCCGGTTTCTATCTGAAACATTATATTGAGGGATACTATCCTGTGGCCTTAAGCTGTCAGGCATTATTCCCATCCTACCAAATCTGTTGCGAAAGGATTTATCTATAATCCCGCGTATAAGGTCTACATGCTCTGCCAATTTCATAATTACTGCCCTTTCTTGAACTCTATTTCATCGTCATCGCGCAGGCCAGCCAGTGTTTTCAACTCATGCTGAAGCCATTTCCTGTATTCGCTTACCTTGATTTTTCTGTCCGGAAGCACCCTGCTTATATTTTTAATGGCAGTCGGTTTGTCAGAATTTCCTGTTTCATACTCAGGAGGCAATTCCCTCACAAGTCCTGCCTTCAAAATATCCAAATCTGTTGTTTTGCTGTTAAAAAGCTCAACAGATGAAAGAATCTCGGAGTACGTAAAACGTGAACTTTTATCCTTTACATCGTAATCTATCTCGACCCTGTCTAAAACTCTTTGATTTGCATACTGTATAATTTCCTTAGATCTTTTTAAGGCTTCATCATTCAGTCCGGCAGGCAATTTACCGATTTCCTCGACAATACTGACAGCATTATCCTTTAACCGGGTATATTTTTCTGTCATGCTTTGAGCAGCAGTTTTCATAAGCTTAAAGTATTCATCTTTGATTTTCTGTGCAATGCCTTGCATAATTGAATAATTTTTAATTGCTTCTTTTCCGTACAGATTTTTAAACTGTATGGACAATTCATCCAAACTATCATTGACTATAGCCGCCTTTTTAAGTTCGTCGCAAACCCCGGATACAAATTCATTCATATATCTGAGATTTTCAAGGTTGTTCCTGATGAAAATATCTGATTTCTCAATATCATGAACAGCATTTAGATAATCCTCTTTATTTGACAAAAAACTCTCTGCTTTTTCAATATAGTTTGATTCGCTGACCACCCCGGTGAAATTATCAAGCAATTCTTTTTTTGTCTCAAGTTCGTGGAAGAACACGTCAAAATCCTTGTTATGATTTTGCATATAAATAACTTTATTGTAAAATTCCTTTGCAAATTCTTTTATTGCATTAACCAAATCAAAATCGTTTGTGTTCCAATCAATTTTTCTGTCATGTATATATTTCTCAAATTGTAAATTGCGCAGAGTATTGACTATCTCATTTTTCTGTTGTGCTGATAGAGATTTGGAAACAGCCTTAAATCCAGCTTTTCTGAACTCATTTGCCTTTGAAAATATCGTACTGACTCCTTCATCACGCCATGAGAATTTTTCACTTCCATTGTATTTAGCAATTACTTTACCTGCCCTCATCAATGCAGCCATGGCGGAAATAACCGTACCAAAAGCAAACCCGGTCGGTGGCTGAAGCAAATCATTTTCCAGAGTAACTCCATCTATAAAAGTATTTCTTATTCTAAACAAAAGCTCCTCTGTCACTTTCAGGTTATCTCCTATAAAGATCCCGCTTTTGTTAAAGAATTTAAAATCATCCGCATCAAAATATGTGTGCAGGCGTGCATCATTCGCTTCCTTAATTACCTTCCCCGCTATATCATCACTCAATTTTGAAGATAACCGTTTTTCATATATATTCTGAGCAGTCTTTTTTTGTATGTCCTGCATAACGATTTGCCAATTATCCTTGCTTAATTGAAATACTTCATATAAGTATATAGATAAAGCATTTTGCAGCGATTTTTCTACCAGGTCTTTCAAGTCATTTTCTTTTTGTGCCTTAACGCTTGAGAAGCTTGAAAGAATTTTACCCTCCTCCGATTGGGGATCCTTGTATTTATCTTCCAAATAACTAATGCGTTCAATTTCATCAATGAGTTTGTCAATTTCAGAAAAACGGCTATTATCGGGAACAAGCCAGATGGTGTCTTTGTCATTTTGGTACTGAATTCTTATAGTATCTATGTCAGCAGTTCTATTGTCGCTTATAGTGTACAAACTTTTTATCTTGATTTTCATATGCTTTTGGACATGACTGTTTAATTCTTCATCATTGTCGGTAGTTATATAAAAATCATACGGCATATTGTTATCCGTAATCCGCACAAGAGATTTAACAAAATACGATACCTTATATGCTTCTATTATTCGCTTTTTCTTAACAAAGCCCTGTACGTTGAAGCCTTTCATCTCATCAAGCAAGCGTTGCTCAATGTCGGAAGTGATTCGGTACGTATTGTTCGAATAAAGAACAATCCTTTCTTCGATTAACTCCTTGAGAGCTTTTTCTATATGATCATGCACTTTATGATAATCCTCAGGATTTTTAATAAATGATTTTGTAATATTGGGGAGTGTCACATGTACATTGGATCCAGCCAGAAAATGAATAGTTTCAAGCAGCAATCGCCCCGGAATGGGCGAATGATTATTTTTCAAGATTCTTTCAGCATTATCATACCTGTTTACCAACGATACCAAAGGCTGCGTATCAGCCTGCCTGGAAATCTGCCATCCTGCCACGATACTGAACAATTCCTCGTCATGCAACTCGCGTTTTAAAATATCATATGTAGTTATAATCATGCCTCTGGCTGCAACCTTGGTTGAAGTTAACCCTTTGGTTCCAAAAAGAAAGTTTTGCATCAAATCGAATTGATACTTGTAAAATGGGTAATATGTCACGTATTTATTCACGGAGTCGGTTTTTACAATACTCGCAGCATTCAAAGCAGTATGATCAGCAATTTTTCCTGAGTTTTTCATATAATTATCTGCCAATGATCTTTGGGCATTTTCTTTTTTGCTCAGCAAACGGCTGCGTATTATTATATCAACTTCGGTAGATTCCAGGTGAATCTTGGTTTTGAAGCGGTCGGTCACCTTCGTTAGCTTAGCCTTGTCCACATTTGAATTGTTTATAACATCGTCAAGTCTTTCCTGGGCAATTGCTATTGTCCAGACCTTTCCGCCTAAAATGGAAAGTGATTCGCTGATACCTTCCAAGTCAAGCAAACCGTATTTTTTCTGCAAAATCGCTTCACTTGCCTCATCAAAAATGAAGACAATTTTTTCATCTTTATTGATTTCCAAATAATTGCTTAATTCCTCCTTTAGTCGTGAGGCGCTGAATTGATCTATATCTCGGAGTATTGAAGTAAATAAATTGTTATAATCACTTTCGCTGTTTCCTTTTTGGATGTATATTTGTTTTACTAAATTTGCATATTCAATCATCTTTGTTTTTAAAACGCCCCAGTTTTTACCAATGGCGTTATTAATATAATCATAAATATTAAGCTGCTTATTTTTGATCATTAGTTGATACAATAAGAAACCATGTTCATTTTCAGGTAATTCCAATGATTTCAGGAAGTTTCTGAAAAGTGTGAAAGCCAGCCCTTTTGAAGTATTCTGGGATGCGATATTCAGGAATACAACACGGCATTTTATTGTATTTAGTCTTGATATAACATTTCTTATCAATGCCTCATCATTTATTCCTGTAAATCGTTGCAGTATTCTGTCTCTTGAACGGGTTCCTGCTATCATCCGGTTGCAAAGCATATATCCTAACATCTTTCCGAAATAAGACTTCCCTGAACCGTAAAAGCCCGAAATCCAAACACCGGTTTCAGCTATATTTGAAGTAAAAGCAGAAACAAAGTCAGCATACTCCTTTGCCAGACCATCTGTAACAATATAGTTTTCAATTTCTGACATGATTTCAGATTCGGAAACATCCTCAAGATTTATTACACTCTTTATGTCTTCTGTAAGGTCAATTGTCAGAATATCATTTATCTTCATTAACCCTTCCCCCCCTATTCAACGATCACACACCGGTATTTTGAAGCTGGTCTTTTCCCTAAAAATAACAGTACCCCATTTTGTTTAGTAGCAGGATACAGTACTATTAACGGCAGCGAGGCTTTAATAACCATCTCGCTTTCAACAATATTTATATTATCTATTCCACTTCCGTAAAGGACTCCGGAATTTATCAAAACCGGTATTCTGCCGGACTTGTAGCCTGCTTCAATTTCTTTCAGAATTTGCCTGTATAAATCATTTCCTTGTTCTGCATCAGGAATTTTAAATACCTGATGAATAGAACTTTTCAATAAATTGAATCTATCATTAAGTTCATCTTTATTTTCTGAAATGAATTCACACAAAATATCATTCAGATCAATTATTCGATATCTTTGTTTATCCATTAGCTTAATAATAGCACTAATATAATCTCCCTCTTTATCAGGGGGACAAACGATAATTATTGAATTGCCCCCATTGGCTTTTTGTATGATAGACGATTTGTTGTCAGCCTCTGCCACCCTAATTGTATCCAGGATAATGTTTTCATAATCATTTCTTAAGTTCATCAAATAATACCTCGTATGGCAATATACTTTTAATTTTTAAACTATCTCCCGAGAAATCCACGTTTATATATTCAGTAAACTTTTTCTGCAAAACATACTGGATTAAAGCTATTTTTTCCATAAAACAATACTTGAGCCATTTGCTTTCCAATAAATTAGGCTTGTTTTCGATGGCTAAAAGCCAATATATGAAAAGAACAAGATCCTTTTCATTTAATTGTTGATACAATATGCTTTTTTTTGCGCCGCCCTCCATTAAATTGACTTTTCTCAAAAGTGTAAGATATTTTGATGCGGTTGTTTGTAATGTTGAATATGACCATTTTTGCAATGCGGCTTCCGTTTGTTTAAGATCATTTAAACAAGCCAAAACCTCGTCGTTCTTTAATGTTGCTCTTCCACTGTACATAGCCGGAAAATATACATGCTCGTTTAAATAATCAAATAACTCATTATTGAAGGAAGCATTCCAAAAAATAAGACGTAAACTGCAAGGCGAAATGCCTTCGTGTTCAACAACTTTTTCAAATAATATTTCTAATTCGGGAGTATAAAATTTCAGGATTGTATTATAAATCGCTTTTTTAAACCTCTTATAAGATTTGGTAGTTTTGATATTTGTATGTATGTATTGCTCGCCATTTGTTTTTATATATCCTTCATTTGAACAACCGTTATTTTTAAGCAAAAACTCGATTAATGTCAAATCTAATATGCTACCCAATACATTTATGTCTGAATTTATTCTCATATTATACCTCTCATTTTTGCACTTTCAAATTAACAGTGATTCCCTGTAAGTCCTTATAACTATAACTACAAATAATAAAGTTTAATAACTATTACTGCATTATATCTGTTTATGTTTCAACTCCAATATTCAGATACAATAATAACGTTGCTATTATACAACATTTTCCTACAATATACAACTACCATAAAATATAAGAAAATAACCATTGATTCTACAGCCATTATATTGTTTGAAAATTACGACTAACTGATATATAATTTTTATAGATTTAGATTTTTTAAAAAAGGGGTAGATCAATACCATGAGTGGAATATTCAAAAGAATTTCGATAATATTTATAATAGTGGTATTTGCGGCATTTCTGTCTTCCTGCAGTATGAATAAATCCAAAGCAGTTGATATTGATATGTATTCTGTTTCGGATGAAGAACTTCAAGATGCAGGGCTAACAATTTTAAAAACAGAAGGTAAGGGTATGCTGCTTGAAAAGGACGGGCAAAAAATTCTTATTTTGAGCGGAACTCATTATGAAATGGGTTTTCAGCATGGCATTCTTTTAAAAGACGATATTCAAATCCTTATAAAGGAAGTTATCCGCCAGTCTGAAATAATTAAGCCCGGGTTCCTTGAAAAGGCATGGAACACAGCAGAAAAACACATTCCCGAAAGATTCAAGGAAGAAATGAAGGGTCTTGCCGATGGTTCCGGGCTTACACTTGAGGAAGTACAATATGCAAACATATTCCCTGAACTTTTTCACTGCAGTGGAATCGTTTTATACGGTGACGCAACTGAAAACGGAGAATTTATGCATGCAAGAGTTCTTGATTACATGACAGATTATGGGTTGCAGGATTATGCCATTGTGATTATAGCCCGGCCGGATAACTACAACACATATATTAATGCAATTATGACAGGGATTATAGGGTGTGTTACAGGTATGAACAATCAGCAGGTAGTTATAGGTGAAATGGGTGGCGGGGGCGAAGAAAAATGGAACGGTATACCAATGACCTTCCTTATGAAAAAGGCACTTGAGGAATCAAACACACTTGGTGAAGCCGTAAGTACCTTCAGAAGGAATAAAAGGACCTGTGAATACTATTACCTGATATCAGATGTAAAATCAAAGGATGCACGAATCCTATACTGCACACCCCAATTATTCATAACCCTAAAACCTGGCCAGAATCATCCACAGCTTCCAGCACCTCAGATAAAAGACACCTTGGTGGTGTCCGGCGAAGAGCGGTATCTTCATGCACAGGAAAAGATCAATGAATTCTATGGACAGATAGACAAGGATGTTTTTATAGAAATACTGAAAAGGCCTGTTTCAATGAAAGAAAACCTGCATAATGCAATATTTCTGCCTGAAGAATTAACCATGTGGCTGGCAAACGCCTCCAGTGATATCACAGGACCTGATTATCAGGCTTGTTATCAGGAATACCATGAATATGATATACCTTTATTGCTTAAGTTTTATAAACATAATTTTAAGAATACGAATTAATCGAATTAATCGCCCTTAAGGATACTTTAAGGATTAATGCCTCCATCCCCTGAATTATGTGTCCATTGTTATGCTAATGTCGTATGAACATAAACGGCTTAGATTCCCTCTATATTTATTTCTAACCCCTCATATAACAGTGAACGGGCGATATCATTATTTTTATACGTGGAATATTTTAAAATTTCCTTATTCCTGAAAGTATAAACATATACCTCTTTTTCTTCCATATCAACAATCCAGAACTCATTAACTCCACCTTTCATATATAATTCAAGTTTGGTTGACATATCCTTGCTTTTTGTAGAAGGAGACAGGACTTCAACAA
>CAZANH010000173.1:0-1971 GCA_964486515.1 uncultured Eubacteriales bacterium | reverse complement strand
ACATATTTTTGGTTATTATGGCGTATTTTATGAAACTTTTATGGAAACCTTTATGAAATCTTTTTTGCTTGCTTTCTGTAATTTATATACTTTATCCTCCTTACCACCTCAACAAAAATAATACCCAATACCACACCTGCAAGGGCACTGAAAGCATCAAGCTTAATATCGGCAAAGGTTGCCCCTCTCCCTGGTATAAGGTTCTGGTGCAGCTCATCCAGAACACCATACACAGATGATGCTGCCCATGCGTACACGTAACTTTTCACAAAATGATACCTTACAGCAACAATAGACAAAACCATCAAAAATCCCAGGCCAAGGTATATAAGGAAATGAGCCAGCTTCCTTATATTGTATTGAAGATTCCATATCCTTCTGTCAGAAATGTTTTGTGCCTCATGTTCTTCAATCTGATTCATCCGCACCAATATTTCCCCTGAAGAATCCAGGGAAACCTGAGCAGGCTGGGATGAAAAATAGAAGATAGTGCTCATCCACAATATTGTGATCGTCCATATAACTATTTTAAACCCCCAACTCCACCCTCTTATTTTAAAATTGAACTTATCCATTTCCATACAAATAAAACAGCTTTTTAACCTCCCGCCTGTAAAAAATTGAAACATCGGCTATTAACATAAACGTATATATACACAGCGATAAAAACAAATTAATATCCGCTGCTTTCAACAAAACAAAAACAATAACCAAAATCAATAAGTACATAATCTCTCTCCCGCTTATGCCGGCAGCCTGAAAATCCCTTGAAGAATATATATACCAAAAGACAAAGGATATAAGGCTTGCCCAGGCAACGGCCTGTATTGTATTAAATACACTGACCGCCAGGACATTTAATACAAATGAAACAATAAGAACCGCCATTATCCTTTTCAAATATGGTTTAATATTCCCGGACGCTTTATACATATTGATATATACAATATTGACAATCCCGGTAAAGGGAAGTGTCATTACGAGAATCCAAAAAACCTCAAGGGAATCAATATATTTAATCAAGCAGGTTTTCAAAACAAACCTAATGATAAAGTATCCCAGAGGGAAGCAGGATGAAACAAGCAATACATAATTCTTAAGGTTCCTTATATAGGCATCATCATTGACCTTCCTTGAAATATATGAATAAAATATGCTCGTTACGGAAGATATAAGAACAATAAACAGGCTGAGTATTGATACGGCAAAAGCATAGTATGCAAACTCTTCCTTGCTGAAATGGAATATGACAAACCACCTGTCCATGGATAAGAGCAATACTGCTGCCATATCAGCGATTAATACCAGCATGCTCGGTTTGATTATTTCCAGATAGTGTTTAAAGTTTAACCTGGCTGTTTTAATACCCCTGAACTTTTTATAAAACAAAAAAGTCAACAGCACGGCAATCAACAAATGATTCAATATCTTTATTGTTATAAATAAATCAGGCTTCTCCGATTTTATATAAAATACAATCAGCAAAGTATTCACAAGTTCAAAAATCACCAATACAACCTGCAGTAATGAATATTTGTCAAATTCGCCAAGAGCCTTGTAGTAAAGCCTGAAAAAGTGTATTAGCTGCAGTGGTGCAACAAAAAAGCAAAAGAAAATAAAGGCGGTATCCTTCAGTAAAAAATATGATAACAGGAACAGTACTATAAATACAACAACCTGAAGCTTGATAAGAAAGTAATAATAAGCTTTTGTCCTGGCTGCGTCAATATCCCTTTCATCCTTTCCCCCATACAAAAGGTACAGCCCGTCGGACAATCCAAAGCTAAATACAACAGCATAGGTTGCATACAGGGTAAAAGTCCTGAAAAGAGCATAGCCTTCGATACTAAAAACCATAGGGAGAAAGAACCCGTTTAATATTCCCACAACCAGGGCAAATAAATCAACAAATATCAATCTCAAGCCTTTTTTAACCTTATATCTTAAATCCATGATTCAACCTTTATCCCT
>CAZANH010000172.1:0-3275 GCA_964486515.1 uncultured Eubacteriales bacterium | reverse complement strand
TGAGTAATACTGTCGTATTGCGATTGACGACAACGTAGCAATATCAGAAAATAACCGCTTCAAAAATGGGAAGTTATTGTTTTGTCATTCCTAAAGCATGAAATTGTTTGTTATATTAATAAGAAAAATGTATAATAGTACCTGTAGTTATAATCGAAGATAAAAGTAAAGAGAAGGGATGACGAATTATGAATTCCAGAGAAAGATTTATTAAAACCTTAAATCATATGCCAACCGACAAGGTTGTCCTTGATTTGGGAGCAACGTCACAAACCGGTATAAACGCAAGCCCGCTTTATCAGCTGAGGAGGGAATTGGGTTTACCGGAAAAACCTATAAAAGTGCATGAACCGGCCCAAATATTGGGTGAGGTGGATGAAGATCTTATTCAGGCTTTAGGTGTTGATGTTATAGGTTTGTGGAATCCGGACAATATTTTAGGGGTAAAAAACGATAATTGGAAACCTTGGAGGATGCCGGACGGAACACCTGCATTAATGGCTGGAGGTATGCAGTTTTCAACCAATGAAAAAGGAGCAACATTTATCTATCCTCAAGGAGATAACAGCGTTGAACCAAGTATGATAATGCTTCCAAATGGATATTTTTTCGATAATATTGACCGCGGCGGTGATTATGATGAGGATAACCTAAATGCAAAAAAGGATTTTGCTGATGACTTTCCAGTTTTTACAGATGAAACGGCATTATATCTTGAAAATCAATCCAAAAAACTTTATGAAGAAACAAACTACGGTATTATTGGAATGTGTGGAGGTGGAGGTTTTGGTGATGTTTTTCTCCTGCCGGCATGCTGGCTGAAAAATAAGCCGAATGGTATAAGAAAGATAGAAGATTGGTATATTGCTCATGTCCTATATCAGGATTATATAATGGAATTATTTGAACTGCAGTCTGAAGTTGCATTGAAAAACCTCGAAATATATAGACAAGCCGTAGGTGACAGGGTACAGGTAATCTGGCTGAGTGGGACAGACTTTGGAACCCAGACTGGTACATTTACTTCAGTTGAGATATATAGAAAACTGTACAAGCCGTTTCATAAAAAATTAAATGATTGGGTCCATAAAAATACCAAGTGGAAGACCTTTTATCATACGGATGGTTCCATAATTTCATTGATGGATGATTTTGCAGATGCAGGGGTGGACATATTGAATCCCATACAGTGTTCAGCGGAAGGAATGGATCCAAAACAACTGAAAGACAAGTACGGAGATAAGTTTGTTTTTTGGGGTGCCGGTGTAGACACACAACATGTATTGCCTTTCGGTACTCCTGATGAGGTAAAAGCCCAGGTAAAGGAAAGAATAGACATATTATCTGAAAATGGGGGGTATGTATTCAGTACAATACATAACATTATAGGGAAAACACCTGTGAAGAATCTTATAGCAATGTTTGAAGTTCTAAAGAATTATAATAAAATGTCGTAACCATGCAACGCTTACAATACAAGTGCAGGTCTTCGTTTATTGCTGGAAAGATCGGAAAAAGGGAAAGGGATTACTACTTACATCGTATACCGCAATCATTTCAGGAGTTCGTTGAATTTATTATTCTTTTATTTTCAGCATGACATCCGATATATGGTCTACAGTGTCCCTTATATCCATGATTACCTTTTCAAATCTTGTACTGATTTCTGCAAGCCCCTGATCAAATCCTTCAAACACATTAAGGATACCTTCCTTCAGGTGCGTACCAAATTCATCCACAGAGCTTTCCAGCTTTTCATTAAGGATTTCCATGTCACTTGTTAGTTCCTTTGCATACAGGCTTATATTCCGTGTCTCTTCATCCATATTCTCCATTAATGAGCTGATGTTATCCTGCATTCTTTCCATCAAATCTCCTGTATTTTTTTCCATCCTATCAAATATTGCACCACTTGTCTCATTAAACCTTGAAAAAATGTTTTCTATGCCAAAGTTCAAATCTTCCTGCATACGCTGTACCTGTACCCCAGTTTTTTCAACATATTCATTGTAGACGGAGAGTATTTCCTCATTCATATTTTCCCCCAGTCCTTTTAACTCCTCAGAAAGAACATTGTTCAGCCCATTAAGGAACGAATCCGCCATAGCCTTAATACCTTCTTCCTGATCTTTACCCATGTTGACTTCCATAACTGAAATCATGCCTGTCAACTTATCAATTGCCGGTACGATAACATTATTGATAGATTCAGAATACGAACGTGTCAGTACTGGAACAAGTTTTTCAAGAACAAATCCCTCTATTTCGGAAAATCCCATTCCATGTTTTTCATGCTTTTCTCCGCGGATTTTATTATCAATAAGGCTGCAAAATGTTTTAATATATTTCAATACTTTCTGATAGGAATGTCCGTCAAGCAAATTAAAAATAACAGAACAGGCAATTCCTGCAGCAGAAACTGCAAAAGAAAGTGCAACGGCTTCAAGAAGAACATTTATGCTGCTTTCAACTGAAGCTGAACCTGAAAGATCAATACCGCTGATGCCTACAGCAGCAACAGCAAAGGTACCGAGTATACCCATTGATATTAAAATTCCCGGTACGGCTTCCGCTTTTTTCCTGAGCATACGGTCACCCAGCATTGTCTGCTCATTGAATATTTGCTCAGCCTTAAGGCCTTTTGCCATATCCTTGTTTTGCAAACCTTTTTCATATTTATCCCAGGCCTCATCCAATACTGGATGTGCCAGTTCATTGAACAGCTGCCTTATATTTTCCACATTTCCCGTACCGCTGCCGTTAATCTCCCCAAGCCTCTTTATTTTTCCCTTCAAACTCCTGATTAAAGGAAGCAGCAGGCACAAATCATATCTTACATATGAGTAAAGAGCTGCAAGTACTATGATTCCCCAGGCAATATACGAATAATTGTTTGACACAAATATTTCAACGTATTCAAAGATATTCTCCCACAAATGGCTGCACCCCCAACAAACACATTATACTATATCACAGCCTCCGGCTGCAACCAAAAAATATACCTCCGGCTTTGTAACTTTTGAAAAGCAATAATATAATTGTTTGACACAAATACTTCTCTGTATTTGGGACTATATTCCTATGTTAAAACAGGACTGATTTACCATATAAAATAATGCTCATGGCTCATTTATCATCTGTAATTACGTGATATCATATATTTGAGGATTTATATTGAAAATGTAAAGGCTTTAAAAGATAAAACCCGGATAAAAAATTAATTTATTTTTAAGGAGGTAATCAGGAAATGAAGTTTTTGAGGAGAATCAAAAAAA
>CAZANH010000171.1:0-1856 GCA_964486515.1 uncultured Eubacteriales bacterium | reverse complement strand
TGCAGGTGGATTAACAAAGTTATCGTATAACTTATCTGTGTTATTTTCAACACAACAACTATTAAATAACAAAATGATCAGGATGGTCATAGATTTAATTATTCTGAACATTAAAAAAGTTTTAAGGATTATTACTAATTAGAGTCTGTCCATAATGTATAAATTGTTGATAACAAGGGCGAAAAGACCAATGCCACAACAAAATTACTTTGTAAATTAAAGAAAAAAAAGGAATGAAGCTATTTGAAGATTTCAAGATTAAGTTTGAAAGGCCTGATTGGTCAAGGAACCTGGAGTTAGGATTGATTGATACCATCCTGGAACAGCATCCCCATCTTATCGCCTTATTGGAAGGAGACATAACCCGGGGGCAGAAATCGAGTGTATTTGGCAGGAAAGACACCCCGAGTGTAGAACAAATCGTTCGTGCTGCCATTTACAAGGAATTAAAAGGGCTGGATTACAGGCAATTAGAATACCATCAGACAGACTCAAGGATATGCGCAGCATTTATTAAGATAGATGATTTACGTCCATACAGTTTTCAGGTTTATCACAAATACATCTCTCAAATATCATCGGACAACTTACAGAAGTTGTTGGTGGAACTCAACAAGATAGCCATAAATGAAGGATTAGAAGATGTAGAAAAGATCAGGCAAGACAGTACTGTTGTGGAAACCAACATACATTACCCGACCAACAACTCAATACTATGGGATTGCATCAAAGAAGCCAACTTGTTGTTGGGGCATTTGCGTGAGGAGATCAACACGCTCAGTTACCTGGATTATACGAAACAGGCGAAGAAGACCTATTACAAGATCAACATGATCAAAGGTCAGGACAAACGAGCTGAGTTGTTTCGTAAACAACTGGTACTGTTTGTAAAGACCATCAACCAAGTGTCGAATGTGATAAAAAAAAATCCGTGTTGTAGTATAATCGCCATGGCCCTTATCGGGCAACTTGAAAAGCACCGTGAAGTGATGAAGTTAGTATATGATATGGTCTGGCTCAAGGAAATAAAGGGAGAAAAAGTACCCAATGAATCAAAAATATATTCCATCTACGAACAACATACCGATATTATCGTGAAAGGTGCTCGCGAGGTAAAGTTCGGGCATAAAGTTGATCTGTGCAGTGGCAAAAGCAACCTGGTGCTTAACTGCCAGGTGTTGCGGGGTAATCCGTCCGATAAAGAATTATTCGCACCGGCCGTTGATGCCATCATCGACAATTACGAACAAGTACCGAGAGATTGTACAACCGATGGCGGATATGCATCATTAGCTAACCAAGACCATGCAAAAGAAAAAGGAATGACCAATATAGTGTTCAATAAAGTGGTGGGCAGCCTTCAAAACATTGCCGGAAGCAAGAATATGGAAACACGGCTGAAAAAATGGCGAAGCGGAATAGAAGCCATCATTTCAAACATAAAACGGGGATTTAACCTTGCCCGCTGCACGTGGAAGGGCTGGGAGCACTTTGTAGCTAAAGTATTATGGAGCATTATAGCATACAATATCAGAGTGATGACAGCTTTGGTTGTCATGCGAATTTAGAGTCACAAAGCCCCCCTGGACCCCTTAGTACTGTAAGGGGAACAGAAGAATTATGCACACAAAATAGGAATATGCAATATTTTAACAGAAATATGGAGTTTTACTGACCGCAATGAGCAGCAGAGATATCACAACTCAAATTACTTAGAATGGTTCTAAGTAAAAAAGAGAAATAAATACAATTTCATCGACTCTATGGACAGACTCTAATTATATTTATTTTCAATATTTAAATAGGAAGAATTACTTATTCTTAATTTCCCATTCCATTTTTTTGCACTTTTCTCT
>CAZANH010000170.1:0-2380 GCA_964486515.1 uncultured Eubacteriales bacterium | reverse complement strand
TGATATAATAAAACCAGTTCTAAATTAACAGGAGCGTTTATGAGAAAAAGCAGCAGGGGTTTTCCAATAATAATAATCATAGTAATAACTTTTCTAATTGCCATAATACCGCTCTATTTCATCGGCAGTTATGTGTTCGACACCGGTGAGAAGATAATAAAAGAGACCACTGTTGAGCTTATAAGCGTAGAAACAAGAAATTTTCTTGAAAGTTTCAATCAGGAAATAGAGAATATAAAGAAGCTTCAAAGTTATTCATTGAATGACAATGCATTAAACAAGATATCCAATCTTAAAAACTATTTAGAGGTTCCAGAATGGTACAGAGAGGTTTTGAATTATCAGGCACGGCTTATGCCCATTACATTCAGCAGTGACTATATAGACGATGTAGTAGTGTTTTTGTATACGGACGGAAGACACATTTCCGCAAAATCAGGTATAGACGATAATAAGCCGGAGGATGTAGACTTTTTAAATTCTTTACTTGATCAAGATCCGGACAATCAATTTCAGGTGATAGACGGCCGATTTTACATAGTAACAGCGTATCCTTCAGCACCATATAAACTAAAGTACATTGCAGTATCGGAACTAATGATCGACCGTCTCGATGATACATTCAGAAGCTATAACAATAGATCTGGATTTGATGGCATTATGTTATATGATCATGTGAGCGGTGAGACGATCACTTCAGTTTTTGCTGAAGATATGTCTGAGCTTCTGGAACAGACACCTTATTCATCTGGAGGGAACGTTGAACATATTAAGGAGACTATAGAGAAGGCAGATAAAAATAATCATTATTCTGTAATAACTATAGAATCGGATATAACAGGCACAGCTGTTTCTGTTTTTATCAGCGATCAGGAACTTTTCAGTGAACTAAACAGATATAGATCAGCTTTGCTGATACTTATCGTCATATCCGGAATTACCATACTAGTACAATGTTTTCAAAATAACTATGCAAATAATGCTTGAAGTGATATAATGAATCTATCAATTTATTGGAGGTAGATTCTCATGGCAAGACCAAAAAAATACGGTAATTTTGAATTAACAGATGAGGAAATCAAATTCTTAACAACAATAACCAATACTCGAACCGAGGAGGCTCAAAAAGTGCAACGAGCAAAAATCTTACTACTTAGTTCATCTGGTATGAGTAACATAAAAATTGCTGAAAAACTTGATATACATCGCAATTCAGTTGAACTATGTCTAAGAAAATATACTACATCAGGTATCGAAACCGCACTACGAGATGATTCTGGCAGAGGTAGAAAAGCTGTACTGAGTGATGATGATAAAACATATGTACGAAATCTAGCATGTCAGAAACCTATTGATTTGGGATATGCTCAGGAACTGTGGACCGTCCGCAGCCTGCAGAATCATATCAGAAGGACATGTATTGAAGCAGGTTATCCTCTTCTTGTATCTATTGTACCTTCTACTGTTAATAATATTCTGAATGATGCATCTATTAAACCGCATAAAGTCAGGTACTATCTTGAAAAAAGAGATCCTGAGTTCGACAAAAAAATGAATGATGTGTTGATTGTATACAAGCAAATTGAAATGCAGTTTGAAAGCGATGAAGAAACAGGGATTATAACAATATCCTATGATGAAAAGCCTGGAATTCAAGCCATTGGTAATACTACAAACGATCTCCTTCCAACAACGGAACATGGTTTTGTCGGTCGTGACAGTGAATATAAGCGGTTTGGTACAGTGTCACTTTTGGCAGGGATGGACCTTATGACTGGAGAAATCATACCTCTCGTTAGAGAAACTCATAAGAGTGCTGACTTTGTAGATTTTCTCAAGCTTCTTGATGAAAAGTATGATGAAGATAAAAAAATCAAGATAGTACTGGACAACCATAGTGCCCACACATCTAAGGAAACGCGCAAGTATTTGGAACAGCATCCTGGTCGATTTGAATTTATTTTTACTCCGAAACATGGTTCATGGTTAAATATGATTGAAAGCTTCTTTGGGAAATTTGCACGTGTCTGCTTAAGGAGTATCAGAGTTAATTCAAAGGATGAGTTAATTCAACGTATCTACCAATACATGGATGAAGTTAATGAAGAGCCAGTGGTTTATCGGTGGAAATACAAAATGGATGAAATGGTGATTTAAAGTTTGCATATCCATTTAAAAAACGATGTACTAGTTATAAGCGAATTTGATTGAAATTATTTATACGTGTTTAATGTTGGAGGTATCAAAATGACAAGAGTAGTGTGTTTCATCCAGGGATTGACTTTCCTGGTTCTTGGCTTTCTAGGAATAATGAATATAGTTCCCACGCTCGGCAACAGATCTTTATTTTTAAATGTATTTGAGATCATTTTAGGTGTCA
>CAZANH010000169.1:0-7182 GCA_964486515.1 uncultured Eubacteriales bacterium | reverse complement strand
TATGCGGTACTTCCATGTTATTATAAAGATCTTGATAAAAATTGTAAGGCCGCTGCATAAAAACACATAATGATTTAAAAGTATATAAGGTTTACTTATAATAGCAGTACATAATTAGTGTGGTCTATTTCAACCTGCAAAGAATATCGAACTGGTTCAGTTCTCAAGATGAAAAGGATATATTTTTGCAAAAAGTATCTGGTTAATAATTGAAAAATGGGAAGTTATAACTTATAGCATCCCAAAAAGAGAAAGAACCCAAAAACAGGAATAAAAAAGCGTATATACTGGAATTTAAGAATGAATACACTACTTCAAAAAAAACTGTAGAACTAGCTGCACAAGAGGCACTTAATCAGATTGTGGACAAGAAATATGAAGAAGGAGTAAGGTATTGGGGAGTGACTGGTGTAATAAAGATTGGTCTTGGGTTCAAAGGCAAGGAGATGAAGCTGGTTGTCCAATTTTAGCGAAAAAATATCGAAAGTGATGAATTATCGAAAAATAATTGACAAAAAAATTATAAATGATAGAATATAATAAAAATTCATTTAAAAGGTGGTGCTTATTATATTTAAGTGCAATGTAGGCTTTGCTGGATTTGGGGAAGTGAATACACCAAGAGAAATTATCGAAAAAAAGTGTGCGCATGCTAAAAATGTATTGAAGGAAATCGGATTTGAACTGGTGGAGACGGATGCTATAAGTGATGATGAAAAAGGTGTGGAGGCAAACAGAGCTATTGAGGATCTGAAAAAAAAGAATTTTGACTTTCTGGTGATATGCCTTACAGGATGGATTCCATCACATACAGTTATCCGTGTGATCAGTACATTCAAGGATAAACCCATGATGCTTTGGGGACTGACGGGAGAATATGTAGGCGGAAGATTTGTTACCACCGCCGCCCAGGCGGGAACAACGGCGATCCGAAAACCTATGGAGGATATGGGATTCCGTTTTCAGTACATATATGACATTCCTGGAAAAGGCCCCCGAAAAAAGGAAATTGAGGACTTTGCCAGGGCTTCTGTTGCCGTTGGGAAGCTTGCCCGAAGTAAAATGGGGCAGATGGGCTATCGGGATATGCGACTGTATGGCACCATGTTTGACGGGGTGTCATTAAGAGGGAAGATTGGGACAGAAGTAGAATTTTTTGAAATGCTGGAAATTGTACAGCGCATGGAGTCCATTGATAAAAAACTCATTAATGAAACTATAGAAAAAGTTTTGAAGACTTGGGTATTTGAAAGTGAAGCTAAAAATGAGACGTTAGAACTAGGGGCAAAGGTTTATCATGCCATTCGTTCTAAAGTTGAGGAAGAAGGGTATGATGCTGTATCCCTCATTGATGTAGAAGGCATGAAAAAACTGTTGAAATTCCCGCCTTCCATGGTCTTCATGCTCCTTGCTAATGAACTAAAGGTCTGTACCATACCGGAAAACGATACCTTGGGAGGAATAACTCAATTGTTCTGCTATTATTCTACCCAACAAATTGCAGCATATATGGAGTTCTATGAATTTATGGAGGATAGGGTATTAATGGGTGTTCCTGACTATGTTCCAGCAGAAGTAACGGAAGGCCCAATCAAGGTAATTCCAACCAGCTTTGGACTCTTAAACGAAGGAATACTAAATGTTTCAAAGGTTAAGACCGGAAGGGTAACTTTGTGCCGACTTTCGAGTACAGGGGACAGATATGTCATGCATGTGGTTTCTGGAGAAGCCATGGAACCTCCATGCTGGGAAGAAGCGGGATGGACGCCCCCTGCGCCCCAACTTCCAAGTCTTGAAATAGTATTGGATGTACCTGTTAAGGATTTCGCGGAAAAAGTGATGGGACAGCACTATATCGTAACTTATGGTGACAATGTTAACATCATACGGTCGATGTGCAGACTTTTAAAAATTGCAGTAATATAGATTGAGGGATGAAAAATGCCAAAACTTAAGTATATTGCAAATGTGGCTGGGGTATCTGTATCTACAGCATCCAAGGCATTAAGAGACAGCCAGGACTTGAATGAGGATACAAAGAAATATATTCGGAGAATTGCGGAAAGTCTTGACTATAAAGGCAGAGAAAAAACTGAAAATACTAAGAAAAGGGATAAATATACCATTGGTATTATCTGTCCTGAGATTAAAAGCAATTACTACTCTAGCTTGTTGGATGTACTTCATGAAAATTTTAAAAAAAGAGGGCATGGAGTTATTGTGGGTTTTTCGAATTTTAATCTAAAGGAAGAGATCTTTTTGTTGCATACTTTTTTGGAGAGAGATTTGGATGGAATTGTATTTATTACGGAAGGTGTGGATGTTCAGAGACAAATTGCACAGATACATAAAGAGAATCCTTTTCCACTGGTACTCATTGTCAATCGGCTTGAAACTCATGAAATGGACTGTATCAACATCAACGATTCCATTGGGGTTGCCCTGGCAATCAAATACCTTACGGACATGGGACACACGGAAATCGGCTATATGGGAGATGAGTATTCGGAAAATAGGATGAATACTTTTTTGGATTACATGCAAGCAAACCATCTTCCCATCAGTAAAGATTATATTAAGGTTCGAAAAGAACGATTTGAAGAGTGTGGATATTTGACCATGAAGGAGATTTCTAACATGGAAAAACTCCCCACAGCTTTTTTTTGTGCCTACGATGATATTGCAATTGGTGCCATGCGGGCAGCATATGAGGCGAATTTGTCAATTCCAGAGGATATTTCCTTTATTGGAATTGACAATATCATCAGCACTCCTTATCTGTATCATGCCCTGTCAACCGTTACCAGTCCCATTGAGCAGATGGGAAAAGCTGCTTTTAGAATACTTATGGAAAAGATTGAAGTTCCCGAAAATAAGGTTTTTCAGCAGATTACTCTAAACCCTTATCTGATGATGAGGGAAACAGTAAAAAGAATTAAATAGTCTCATTTTGGGTTCGTAAAGACAAGGGGGTAAAAATGGAGTATATTTTAGGAATTGATGCAGGCACCACATCCTTTAAGGGTGCACTGTTTGGTAAAGACGGAAATATTGTGGCATCTTCTGGGGAAAACTATAAACTCATTGAGAATACCAATGGGGTGGTGGAATTTCGGACGGAAAACTACTGGCAGCTTTTTTTAAAAGTGGTAAAGGACATTCTGGAACAGTCAGAAATCAAGCCTTCACAAATCAAAGCTCTGGCAATTGACAGCCAGGGAGAAACCTTGACACTGTTAGATAAAAAGGGAGAGCCCCTTATGAATTCAATTGTCTGGCTTGACAACCGTGCTACCAAAGAAACAGAAGAGCTCAGGGGGGATTTTCCCATTGAAAGGTTTTATGATCATACAGGGCAGACGGAGATTACAGCAACCTGGCCGGCTTCCAAAATTCTATGGATTAAAAAAAACAGACCGGATGTATTTAAGCAGACGAAAAAGTTTCTTTTGCTGGAAGATTTTCTTTTATATCGTCTTACAGGAAATTATGTAACAGAGAAAACCCTTGTTTCATCAACTGCTTATTTTGATATCCGTACAGGTACCTGGTGGAAGGATATGCTGGATTTTGTAGGGATCAGTGAGGAACTCTTACCTGAAATAATGGATTCGGGTCAATGTATTGGCGAACTTACGGACAGTGCAGTGAAACAGACCGGACTGGATAAGAGTACATTGGTTGTCACTGGTGCCATGGATCAGGTGGCTGGAATGATTGGTGCCGGAAATACTGGTGGGGAGATTGTGACAGAAACCACGGGAACATGCATGGGCGTATGTATAAATACGGATACAATACCACCATACAATGACAATATAAATATCCCCTGTCACGTCCATGCCATTAAGGGCAAATATTTTCTCATTCTTTGGTCTCAGATGGCAGGAGCTGTATTGGAATGGTTTTATAGGGAGTTTTACAATAAGGATGCTGGCTATGCCCTTGTTGACGAAGAAGCGGCTGGGATTATGCCTGCGTCCGAGGGTTTGTTGATACTTCCTCACTTAAATGGCATGGCTTGTCCTGATTTTAACCCGGATGCAAAGGGCGTCTTTTACGGGATAAGGCCTATCCATACCAAAGCTCATTTTGCAAGAGCTATAATGGAATCGGTTGCCTATATGCTGAAGGAGCATATTGAGACAGCCCAAAAGGGAGGCATACAAACAGGGAAAATCAGGTCTTTGGGAGGAGGAGCCAGAAGTAGTCTGTGGAATTCTATCAAGGCGGATGTTTTAGGTAGAGAAATTGTAACCCTAAAGAGCCAAGAAACCACATGCCTAGGTGCCGCCATTCTAGCGGGTGTTGGTATTGGTCTATACGAAAGCGTAGAGAAGGCATGTGACAGACTTGTAAAAATTGAGGCTACATACAAGCCGAATTTGAAAAACGGACCCGTGTACCAAAAGTCATATGAAGCATATACTAAGCTTTATCAGTACTTAAAGGACATATACCAGATATATTAAAAATAACATGGGCAATACAAGTTTTAAAACAAAAAAGAGTAAATTTGAATAGGGGGATTTTATTATGAGCAAACCAAATTTTATACCGTATCCATTTTACTGGGATGATGTACCTGTTGATCTTTCTTTTATATATGAAGATGAAAAGCCTGCAGGAAAGCATGGGTTTTTAAAAGTTGATGGTGACAGATTTATATTCGAGGATGGTACGGAAGCAAGGTTTTGGGGTACCAATTTTAATAGTGGACTAAACTTTCCAGCTTATGATTTCAGTGAAAAAATTGCAAAGAGACTTGCCAAAATCGGTATAAATATTGTCAGGTTTCATCAGATGGATTCAGAATGGGCTACCCCAAATATCTTTCAATTTACTAAGGGCAAAAGACAGGGAAACACCTTGGAATTTGATCCCGAAAGCATGAAGCGGCTGGATTATCTGATTCATTGTCTGAAACAGGAAGGGATATATATTTATATGGACCTTCTGACATACCGAAAGTTTAAGTCAGGTGATGGGGTAGAAAATGCCATTGGCCTTGCTGACGCTGCAAAGCCATACAGCATATTCAGCAGGAAACTGATTGAACTCCAAAAAAAGTTTAATGAAGATTTATGGAATCATATGAACCCTCATACAGGACTTGCGTATAAGGATGATCCTGCTATTGTTTTTGTGGAAATCACCAACGAGTGTGATATATTTTTAAAGAGCAGGCCTGTTGCAGTAGAACCCTATAAAAGCGAACTTACAAAAATGTACTATTCGTGGTGTAAAGATAAAGGGATTGAACCTGTAAATGGTGATGTAGACTTTTCGGATCGTAGTGAAACAATGCTTGAATTTTTAATGAGTATTCAAGAGCGATATTATACAGAAATGACAGATCATATGCATAAGATAGGTGTTAAAATTCCAATTACAGGAACCAATTGGCATATTAATGGGGCTAATAGAAAAACCCAGCTGGTTACTGACTTTTCAGATGGTCATACATACTGGTACGCATGGATATGGAAAGAAAATGAAAAGAAATTTGACAATAGTCCTATGGTATCCAAAACAGAAACACTCTTTCATTGGTTATCCTTTTGCAGACATTTTGACAGGCCCATGTTTGTGTCAGAATGGGATGATCCATGGCCCAATGAGTGGCGGGCTGAAAGCTCTTTATATATGGCGGCAGTTGGTCTTTTTCAGGACTGGGCAGGATTTGCCATCCATACATATAGCTATTCAACCATGACAAATATTGAAGTGACCGGTAAGGAGGTCTCTTCCGAGTCAATAGGTGGTGTGCCATACAGAGAGGGCGTTTTCAATACATGGAATGACCCGGCAAAATTCGGACTTTTCTATCATGCGGCATTGATGTATCGCAGAAGAGATGTAAAACCTGCAGAAAAAAAGGTAGATATAAGGATTGATGATCTAAGTGTATCTTACACTGAAATTCCCGATCTTAGTTTGATTTGTGAAAAACATAAGGCAGGAATAGTATTTAACCAAGATTCTTCTTCTGCAGATGAGATTATGACCGTTGGACAGGAGAAAGTAGATAAGAGCGGGGAAGTCATATCAGATACAGGAGAACTGTATAGGAGTTGGGAAAAGAAGATTGGCTGGATAGATACCGAAAGGACAAAGGTGGTATACGGCTTTATTGGTGATAATTACAAGATTAATCTTAAGGATATAACCTTTGATGCAAAAACACGATTTGCTACCATTGCCATCAGCTCATTAACAGATAACCCGATAAACAGTTCTGATAACATGCTGCTTACTGCAGTAGGGCGGTCTGAAAATACAGACATGAAGTTTAATGAAGAGCATAATGAAATGCTTGATGTAGGTAAACCACCAATACTCGTAGAAGCTATACAAGCTAAAATATCAATAAAGACAAAAATAAGCAACTTGAGGGTATGGGCTGTTAACCCTGAGGGCCTTTTTGCAGGGGTGCTGCCTTCAGAGTATCGTGAGGGTGTTTTTAGTTTTAACATAGGAGAGTGTTATAAATCAATGTATTATTTAATCCAAGCAGAATAAGCCACTGCTAAGGAATGGGATTATAATGGAATTTCCGGTTATCATCTCAAGCATGTGGCAGGATAAAGATGGAAACCGTGCGCTTATTGCACTCAACTATACCAGAAACCAGCAAAACATGACAATAAATTTACCTGGTTATACTGATAGAAGAATTACAGTCCATGATCGTTATGATGGTTCCGGTAATTACTGTGCTGATATTGATGAGGAAAAAGCAAAAATATACATAAAGCCTTTGTCGGCAATAATGATTTTCATAAATCATACGCAGATTTTCGGTAATACTTATACATCAGGCGAGGAGAGTTGACTCTGAATAAAAAGCCGTTGAGACTTTAGATATTGTTTGGGAGTAACACCTTCATATTGGGTGAAAAGCTTGTGAAAGTGGCACACATCAGGTATACCGCATGATAATGCTATATCCTTTATCGTTTTGTCTGTAAGTTGCATCAGGCTTTTTGATCTTGAAATACGGCAGTTTATAAGATATGTTTTGGGTGGTATGCCCACGTGCTTATTAAAAATCTTCCACATGTAGGTACGGTCAATATTGAAATGCTCGGCAATTTCCCGTATGTTTAAACTGCTTGTACAGTGGTATTCAATGTATGCTGCAATGGACCATGCAAGATGATTGGTGTGGTCAATATGTTC
>CAZANH010000168.1:0-1586 GCA_964486515.1 uncultured Eubacteriales bacterium | reverse complement strand
TTATAAGGTATAATAAAGCAGCAAGTGATGATTTGAGGTGAAGATTATGGATAAAATCCGGATTGCGATTGTTGAGGATGACCCCTCCTGGATGGAACTGATGACGGATTTTCTTAACAAGGAAGAAGATTTTTCAGTTGTGGGCAAGGCCTTTAATAAGGATGAAGCAATTCAATTAATGATCGAATTATCAAGTGGAATTGACATTATTCTCATGGACATAAATTTAAGTGAAAATAAATATGACGGTATCAGCACAGCACTGGAGATTTTTGAAAACTGGAAGATTAAAATCATCATGCTTACTTCCTTGAGCGGTGATGACCTTATAAAAGACTCCTTTTCTGCCGGCGCCGTCAACTTTGTCTCAAAGGAAAACTACAGGGATATCCCAGGTATAATCAGGTCGGCTCTCCGAGAAACATCACCAATGGAAATACTGCTGGATGATTATCGGAAAATGAAGGAAAATGCCATGCTAAGCAAGCTATCCCCGAGCGAGAAAGAACTGTACATGCTTGCCAGTGAAGGTTATTCCCGAACTCAAATACAGCAAAAACTTTACAAAACCGAGAATACCATCAAATCACAGGTTTCAAGCATCCTTAAGAAATTCAATTCCCACAGCCTCAGTGAAGTGATAGGGAAAATAAGAAACAGGGGAATTCACGGAGATAAGTATTCGGATGGTAAGTAATTTGAACAATTTTATTATTAACAACAAAACCTTAATGAGTATAAGATTTAATCCTTTTTTGTTATTGTATAATAATTATTTACACCGATACTATTAAGGAAGTCTAATATAATGTCACGTAATAATATTAAAAATTTTGCAGTTATTTGTAATAACTCATTAATAATGATATTAATCTCTTCTTCATTATTTTGTAACTTATAAAAATCACAAAATACGTTGAATTGAATCTCTTCAGCAAAACTACTGTTATCATTTAAAAAATCATCAGAATATTTACAAAATGATCTAATCTTATGCTCTTTCATTGTTTCTAATACTTTTTTCAATTCTTCAATATCTTTATCATTTCTTTTATAATGGAATATTTTGTTTCTTGATTTGCATATTAAATTTTTTACCTTTTTAAAATCTGATGTTTTAGACTCCATAATATTTTCAATTTCATTAAAAAGCTGATTAAACCTATTTACTTTAATTAATCTACTATATATTTCCTTATGATAATCTTTGATATCAATAAGAAGGTCATAAGTTTCATTAATAAAGCCTATATTTATCTTGAAATAATAGAAAACATTTCTCTTCTTTGCTTTTGTACATTCATATTTATCATCGTATAATATCCTATATATTTCCTTATTTATGTTCATTAAATCGGAATGCGCTAAAGCAATAGAAGTCATCCATAAATGATATTCATTATTTTTATCAACTACATTACTTATTTGAAAATTGTATTCCTTTGATAATGACAAAGCATACATGCACCTCTTCTTATACCAGTCCTTATTAAATAATTAATTATAATATATCAAACTTACTAAACTATATCATTGTAAGTAAAACATAAGATTTGTTAACATAATGGTATGTGTTACTCCTCAAT
>CAZANH010000167.1:0-2160 GCA_964486515.1 uncultured Eubacteriales bacterium | reverse complement strand
GACAGCGGAATGTATGACAAAAAACGCCAGATAGTAAAAGACGGCAAGGTAATGACCATAGTAAATACTCCGGAATACAGAGAAGGCCTTAAATTCCTTAATAAACTGTATATGGAAGACTTGATATATGAAGGGAGCTTTACACAAAATTCAGCGACGGCAAAGCAATTAATTTCGAATCCTGATATAGCTATAGGTGCAGGTTTTGCTGCAGGCACAGGTTCTTCTTTTATGGATATTGCATCAAACCAGGAAAGATATAGGCAGTATTTATCAATAGCTCCTGTAAAAGGCCCTGCAGGGAAGCAATATGCTACTTATTTTGAAAACTGGGCGCTTAATCCTGGCCATTTTGTCATAAGCAAGGACTGCAAATATCCTGAAGCTGCTATAAGATGGGCTGATTCAATGTTTACGCATGAGATGTCCCTGATAATGCAGTGGGGAAAGAAGGGTGAAGGATGGGATGATCCGGAACCTGGAGATGTTGGAATAGATGGTAAACCGGCGCTGCATAAAATATTGAGGCCATACTCCCATGAGCCACAGAATTATGGTTTTTTGAACATTGGCTTAATTTACAACACAAATGAATATCGCTTTGGAGAAGCAACAGATCCTGATATTGATCCGCTTGGTCCAATGGGTATGGAAAAACTAATGTTTATGGAGACAAGGGATAAATATGAGCCGTATAAACCGACGGATTGTTCCGTACTGCCGATTGTAAAGCTGTTTGCATCTGAAAGTGATGAATTACAGACAATCAACGTGGAACTTGACAAATATATTGAAGAGTCAAAAATCAGATTTATTACGGGCGAATTGAGTATTGAAAACGATTGGGATGAATATGTACAAAATCTTGATAATATTGGGCTGACCAAGTATATTGAAACATATCAGAAAGCATATGACAGGCAGTATAAGTAAGTAAAGAAATAATGTAATGGCCGCTGTTTGTATTGCTTTTACAAACAGCGGCTCAATTTAAAAATTATAAAAAAAGTATATGATTATATTATGTTTTATAACAGAGTTTGAAATGAGGAGACGATAAAATGGAAAGAACCGATAACTGTAAATTAAAACTGAACAGAATGAATAAAACCCTGAATCATGAAGAAAGCGACAGAATTCCAATAAGTGATTTTTTCTGGACAAGTTTTCTGGAACGTTGGCATAAGGAACTTGGCGTTCCAAATGATATTGATATTTACACTTATTATGATCTTGATTATATTATTTTCGGTCCGAATATGGATCCGCATATAAAAACTTTTGAAGTACTTAAGGACAATGAGGAAGAAACAGTGGTCAAAACCGGATTTGAAGCTACAATCAGGAAAAAGTATGATTGTCCGATGCCTGAATACGTGGACTTTGATACAAATACAATAGAAAAGATGGAAAAATTTGAATTTGATGACCCATGGGATGAAAGAAGGTTTTTTAAAGAGGGGGATAATCAATTAGGTATAGGTGATTATTTACAAAGAAACCTTCCTGCCTTTGTTGACAGCGTAAAGGAGAAATATCCTGACATTCCTGTATATGGGAGCGTTTGTGAAGGCCACGAATATCTGTGGAGAGTTATTGGTACAAACAATGTCTTATTATGGGCGGGTTTATATCCCGATGAACTTGGAAAATTTATAAGGCGTATACATCACTTTGTCGTTGAATTGACAAAAGCGCAGATAAAAGCTGCAGATGGTATGCTTGCCGGAATGTACATCTGGGGTGATGTCGCTTACGATAAGGATTTGTTTTTCAATCCGGAGTTTTGGAGAGAATATTTTAAACCCTGTGTGAAAGAAATAGTTGATGTATGCCACTCGAATGGAATTCCTGTTGTATATCACGGAGATGGAAATATCAAAAAAATACTGGAAGATTTTATTGAAACAGGGATTGACGCATATAATCCACTGGAAGCAAAAGCGGGACTTGATGTTATTGAATTAAGGCGGGAATACGGCCATAGATTTGGATTCTGTGGAAATATGAATGTAATGGAGTGGTCATCACAAAGCAAGGATGAATTAAATGCAACGGTTCTAAGAAAACTCAATGCCGGTAAGGGTGGAGGATATATATTTCAATCGGATCATTCCATACCCAGTAATATATCCGGAGAGAATTATGAATATGTCGTAA
>CAZANH010000166.1:0-3085 GCA_964486515.1 uncultured Eubacteriales bacterium | reverse complement strand
GGGTTCCCACCTGAGTAATTTAGCAAGTGTACGTTTTTTATTCAGGAAAATAAATATATCACCACTGCGGGGATCTTTTCCCAATCTCCCGCTGACAAGTCCGCATAATCCGTCGAAACTCTTTCGCATGTCGGTAGGTGATTTGAAAAGGTAATAATTGCCGGAAGAAACAGAAAACATCCCCAGTTAAAAATTAATCAGTTTTTTCAAATCCTTTATTGATGTGTCAGCCGGCAAAATAAGTGAAACTCCATTGGGATATTGCAGTTTTATCTCCTGACCGGTTATGCATGGCAGAAACTCATTACCGCTGAAGCGGATAAAATCTGAAGACTCCGTCACTGATTTATTATTTTTGGTAAGCCTCTTGCTTTTAGATATCCAGTAGCTGAAGGTAGAGCTTGGAATATTGTTTTTTTTCGCAAATTTAGCCAGGGACATGCCTGATGTCTGCCACTCATCCACCTTACTTAACATAGTGGTACGTTTTTCCTGTAAAGTCATAATAATTTTTTGGAGGCAAGATGACAATTTTATCTTATGCATAAAATATGCTCATGCCCTGACGGATACAGTTTAAAGAGTCTTTACCCCATCCTGACAGTATGTCAAGAGAAATAGTTGCAATGTCAAACTCCCTTGGAGGCATGATACTGCTGGGAGTAAAAGACAATACCGGTGAAATTACAGGATTAACTGCAGAACAAATAGAATATGCGGATCGTAAGATTGCTGAATATGCAGATAATATCAAACCTCCTGTTTATCTGACAACCGAAGTAGTTAAAGTGGAAGATGAAGGGATTAAAAAAAATGTTCTGGTCATACACATAAAAGAAGGGATTAATAAACCATATAAGACACCACAAGGCGAAATCTACGCAAAACAATTATCCAACAAAAGGCTTTTAACAGACAATGCTGAAATAATGCGTCTCTTTCAAAGCAGCGGAAATTTATTGGCAGATGAAATGGAAGTACATGGAACCAGCATTGATGATATAGATCAAAAAGCTTTCACTGATTATTTTAAAAAAGAGTTTGGAAAAACTATAGAAGAAAAAGGACTTTCATACGAACAAGCTTTAAAAGCTAAACGAGTCATAAGAAATAATCAAATTACTTTAGCAGGCTTTTTGTTTTTCGGTAAGGATCCGCAATCCGTTAAGCCGGCTTTCAACATAAAAGCTGTCTCATTCTTTGGAAATAATATTGAAGGTACCCAATATCGTAATAAACCAAAAGATTTGACAGGAACAATTCCTGAACTTTTTGATAAAGCGATGAATTTTTTTATGAGCAATCTAAACACTCTTCAAACTGAAGAGAATTTCAATACACCGGGAAAGTTGGAAGTGTCTCAAATTGCTCTTGAGGAACTGTTACAAAATGCTTTAGTACACAGAGATTATTTTAAGAATGCACCTATCCGGTTATTGATTTTTGATAACAGAATAGAAATCATCAGTCCGGGCAAACTTCCTAATAATTTAACTGTAGAAGACATAAAATTTGGTAATCCGGTAATTCGCAACAATCAAATTGTTGCTTTTAGTACACATGTACTTCCTTTTAGTGGATTAGGATCCCGTATTAAAAGAGCACTTGACCAACAACCAGATATTGAGTTAATTAATGATGTCGATGGTGAACAGTTTATTGTTAAAATTCCAAGACCCTCAAAAAACAGATAAAATCATTGACATAAGCACTTATAATAGCTGAAAATTTTATCTTTTAAATTGTATCCACAAATTGACTATCTTAATCCGGGAGTAAGCAAACTTTTCTTCAGGGTAATTTCATACATGACAGCTCCGCTTTCGTGTATCAGCCTAAAAGTAACTTCTGTATATTATATAAATCATCGCTGAAATAGTCGTGATCGTCCCAGGTAGCATAGACAGGTAATGAACTTACCAGATTTTTCCATGCCGGCTGAAAATCACGAAGCAGATAGTCAGCCCGGTGTAGACCGGCATTGCCGCGTCTGTCCTGCACAGCTATGTCACCTCCCAACAATAACGCCAAAGGTTCTAGGGATTTTATCTGCTCCGACATGATTTCATTACATAACCCCCATCGATGAAAACAGGTTCCAAATGCAATTCTGACTTCCCCGGAAGAATTATTGAGTGGAGATGTAGTTATAGAAGTCTGGTCATCAGTCTTAACAGGCTTATCATCAATGTATACCATATAAGGATAGGATGTTGCCGGATTAAGTCCGGTAACCTCAATGACTGCAGTCAGATCAGTCTTGTTACTGCTGTAAACCGGACCATATACTCTTTCTTTGCCATTAACATTTATATGTACCTCAACCCTGGCCGGCTTTATGGTCCTGAGCCAGATTTTCGCACCATTTGATGAAATATTACCCGTCATAGGTCCTCCAAGGTGGGTAATTCCATATTTATTACACAACTGTATAAAATTCACATCATTTCCAACCTCTGCGAAAGTCGTTCTTGAATCACGGGATAATATCTGAAACGCTGATGTATATATTTCCTGAATGGAATCCGGCTGCTCTTTCCAAAGATTCAGCAAATTTAAATTCCCTTCCAGACCGGGACTCTTATGGGCAATTGTTCCATAGTCAAGATACCTGGTACCTAAACTTCTTTGTGCATAAGACTGATGACTTAATAATAGTAAAATACTAATTACCCATGTAGCCGATGTTACTGTATTTGTGATAAATCTTCCTCTCTGCATATCTTCTATTTATTTTTATTATTCAAAAAATGATTAAACCACTCAAAAGCCAGGTTGACTGCTTCAGGTGTTGGCGCATGACCTGTTGCATGATTAAAAAAGCCAATGTTTTCTTTCCTGTGTATATCCCATACCCATTTACCCATCCCTGAACACTCAGGATGAAGGGTATGTAAATTGGCAACTGCCTCAGCGTAACTTTCACCGTAACTTTCACCAAACCATCTTACAGCAATTGATACATATCCATGTTGAACAGCTAAATGCGAGAAATGCCTGACATCTTTGGAACCATAACGTCTTCCCCCCATATTTTTGCCCGCCGGAACATCCACATCATAGTATGGCGAAATTACAACAGGAA
>CAZANH010000165.1:0-5631 GCA_964486515.1 uncultured Eubacteriales bacterium | reverse complement strand
GTATGCTTTGTTAATACATCGTCATAGAATGAATACATAAACAGAGACTGTAAAACCAAGGCAACAACAACAATTAAATAGGTTTTTAATACATTGTATTTCATAACCGTTTTCATCTTCTTAAATATGAGTTTAAAAGGTTTTTTCATATCCTTCCCTCCAGTTAAGAATAATCAATGCATATCATGTTATATCTCTATACCAATCATATCAAATACACATAAAAAACTCAAAATGTATTTAAGTAATTCAAACTATTTATTTAAATTGACATTCCTTTTTTAACATATATATTTTATCATTAATTATAACTCGAATATTGTCCAAAAATAGTCCAAAATTGCTTACTTAATCATCATACCACTGGAATGTAAACGACTTGCGTATAGAAAAAGGTCACATATATAAATTTATTTTATTAGTTCTCTAATACCAGCCTTCTTTTAAAAACCAACAGTAATAAGAGTGATGCTGAAATCATTATTGATATCAGTATAAACAGGGAATCAACTGAATATTGTATTGCAACAAAACCTGCCATGACCGGCGCAAGAGCCCAGCCAACACTTGACACAAGGGTATACACCCCAAACAGAACACCTCTTTTTTCTGCTGGCGTACACTCACTGGTAACAGACATTATCAAAGGTTCAATACCCCCTATTGAAAACATCAGCAAACCATAAATAATTGCCATGAACCAAAGCCCTTTAGCAAAAAACAGAAAAAATGAAACAGTTATTCCGGTTGCAAGGCATATTTCTATCAGCTTTACTCTGTTATACCTGTCACCCATTCTTCCGATGATTATTCCGGAAATTGCCGACATCAGAGCAGCAAACCCACTAATAAAGCCTGTTACTCTTGACGAACCCTCAACAGTTCCTCTGAGATTCTCAACAAACATCGGTAGATATGGAAGAAATGCGGTCCTCGCTATTCTTATGAAAAGCAGCAGCCCAAACATGACTGCGACTGTGTATGTAATAACGGATAGTAAAGATTTACCAAATAGCGTCTCTATTTTTCTGCTATCAGCTATTTGTTCGGTCCTATTCTCCCTGACTAATACCAGGACCAGAAGAAAACCAATAAACATGGTACCCGCCCCTATTATAAAGCTCGCCCTGTAACCAACGCTTTCAGCCATTATTCCTCCGACTGCAGGACCTGCGGATGATCCAATAAATGTAGAAGATGATAAAATCCCAAGAGAATAGGAAAGCTTCCTTTTTGGAGTATTTGCGGCAATAAATGTTGATGAGGCGCCAATAGTTCCACAAAACATCCCCTGTATGAATCTGATGACTAAAAACTGTATAACATTATGAGATAAACCCAGCCAAAGCAGAATCAATGATCCAAAAAACATTGCCCTTAAAACCATTAGTTTCCCTCCGTACTTATCTGCCACCATTCCCCATATCGGTGCAGTTATTGCCATGCCGACTGCCGGCGCAGCTGCAGAGATCCCAACATACAGCTTGAGCTTCTCCGGGTCATGAATTCCGAGCTCCTGTATGTAGTAGGGTACGAACGGTAGTGCAAGTCCTGTACTTATAAGAGAAAGTGCCTGTGAAAACCATATGATATAAAGATTAACCTTCCAAAGCTCCAAATATGAATCCCCCCGCTTTATATAATTTCCGGCAGTAAAACACTTATGAAAAATTGACTGCCGGAAGTTAATTCAAGGTAATAGAAGTACGTATGAGCAATATTCATACGTACTTCTGTATTGCTAAAATTTTAATTGAAAACCGGATTATATTATAATAATAAAATCCGGTTTTCAATTTTACTCTTTTGTCATATTTAGATGTGTTTTATCTAAAACTCATTTTGTTCTGTCAAGAGCATCCTGATAAATTTTTATTGCTTTGTCAATGTCCATCTTTTTAATCTGACTGACGACTTCATCCCATTTAGAAAGCGGTTCTACACCCATAATTATTTTGTCTACATTTTCTTCATAATATGTGTTTATATCTGTATGAATGTTTTGAAGTTCCTTCTGTTCCTCTGTGGTTAATTTAAAATCTAAAGGTAAGAACCTGCTGCGATCAGCCTGTAAATAGTTTTTACCATTGTTGGTATACAGATCGTTTGGTAAATATCCGTGTATTCTATGTGGCATTTTTAATACATCCTCAGGCGTATAAGGGAATGTATGATGGATATATACATTTCTCAAAGTTGGAAGCAGATTATTAAAACCCAGTGCATATCCCATTACTTTGGCCAGGGTTGGCTTACGTAAATCATCCTGATGATACATTGGGAAACCTTCCTCACTGATATCCCATAAATACCCTTTAGGTCCAAATCTTAAATTCATTGTACCTTCAAAGCTTAAGCAATTGTCAAGCCATTTAACTGATTCAACAGGATATTTATTGGAACTGGTTATTGCTATCATCATATAGGTCTTGATAATATGATCTGTCCTGCTCATGAAGTCATAATATTTCCCATCCGGCCCCTTGATCGGAATCAATGGATAGAATACTTCATTGGCTTTAGATCCACCTTTTTCAGTTACCCCATCAATACCCGCCTGAATCAGAGGCCCCTGAAAAGTGGCTGACCCTGCAAAAGTAGCACCTATATTCTTTACGATGTTACTATTATAGGCAGATTCACTGGACAAAGCATAATCCTGATCCAGAAGACGCTCAGAATATAGTTTTGCTAAAAATTCAAGCCCTATTTTAAATTCATCTGTCAGTGGCCCGTACTTTGCCACTCCATCGACCTGATAAAAACCTGGATTTGTGCCCCATATCCCAAACAGCTGGTCCAGATGATATTTATCAACTACTGCAAAGGGTATTGTCTTTCCATCTCCCGCCGGATCATTATCTCTGAATGATACCAGAAGATCATAGAACTCATCAACAGTACCTGGATATTTTAATCCCAGATTATCAATCCATTCCTGTCTGACTAAATATCCCCACACTACATTTGTAGCATCCTCGGGTCCTATGCTTGGAATTAAATATATTTTACCGTTACTTCTCCGTACCTGTTTTTCAATACCGGGGAGAGCATCTTTCCACTTATTCCAGTTATATCCATATTGATCAAGCAGATCATCAATTGGTACTAATAAATCATCATCTACCCCATATTGCTCCACAAGATCATCGTTAACACTTACCATATCCGCCAGATTACCTGACGCAAACATAAGGTTTACCGCTTGGCCATAATCACCTTGAGGAACTGTCTCAAATTTGATTGCAACATTAGTCGTATTCTCATAATCTCTAAATGCCTGAAGGTTTTTCAGTTCTCCTGCAAACTGAGCTGTTAAATTACTTAACGGTGCAAACATTCTCAACTCAATTTTCTTCTCGGAAATCGGCATGACATTTGGTTCAGGCCACTGTTTTTCCGTTGCATTTTCTGTCTGAGTAGTTTCTCCTTTTACTTCTTGCGACGTTGGTGTTTTTACATCATCATCCTCCGTACTGCTGGTTTCCTTACAGGCTGTTATCAACATTGACAACATTGATAAAACTACCAAAAAAACCAAAACCTTTTTCTTCATTTTTACATCATCCTCTCTTTTTTTTTATATCAATCAATACTGATTAATATACTTCCATATTTTTCCGTACACTCCTTAATTACCTACCCTTTTAATGACCCGATCATAACACCCTTCACAAAATAACGCTGTAAAAATGGATATGTAAAAATAATCGGACCAATTGCCAGCATTATTGTGGCATACTTTATAACCTCACGCATAGCAATTTGATCCCCACCCATTTCTGCAATATATTGCTCATCAATCATCATTTCTTCCATACCCCGCATTTCTCCCATCATAAGTATTTCTCTAAGTACCATCTGTAGTGGATATAATTCTCTTTTTCTTAAATATACAAGAGCGGGAAACCATGAGTTCCAGTACCCTACAAGACTAAACAGAGCAATAACGGCAAGAACTGCTTTTGATAAGGGCATAATAAGCCTGAATAGTATAGTAAAGTCATTTGCCCCATCCATATACGCTGACTCGGATATACTCAAAGATAACTGGCTGAATCCTGTTCTCAAAATTATAATGGACCATGTGCTTATGCATGATGGGATAAACATAACCCACATGGTGTCCAGCATACTTAAATTCCGAATATTGATATATGTGGGTATGAGACCTCCTCCAAAAAACATGGTGAAAATAATTATTAACAAAAATACTTTTTTGAAGGGCCAGTTTGGTTTTACCAGAGCGTATGCAGTCATGCTCATTAGTAAACCACCCAGAAGTGTGCCTAAACCGGCATAAATGATTGTATTTTTGTACGCTGATCCAAGTATCGGATTTCTGAGTGCAAATCCGTAGGCGTTCAGATTAAAACCTTTAGGCCATAACATGAGTCCCTTATTATGCATTAAATACTCGCTACTGCTAAAAGATGCGAATAGAACGTGTAAAAAGGGCAGCAACGTTACTAAAACAAGGACTAACATTAACATTATATTAATGACATCAAAAACATTATCCCCTAGAGTTTTCTTATTGTTCATTTATATCCTCCCCTACCATAAACTTGTTTCGCTAAAATGTCTGCTGATATAATTTGCAGATGCAAGGAATATGAAGGCTATCAACGCATTAAAAAGCCCTACAGCAGCTGCATAACTGTACTGTGCACCTTCCAGACCTCTTCTGTATATGAAAGTTGATATTACATCTGCTGTTTCATAAGTAGAGGGTTTGTACATGAGAAATACCTTTTCGAACCCTATATCAAGAAAACCCCCTATTTTAAATATAAGTAATATGATTATTGTTGGCATTATACAAGGAATAGTTATTTTCCATATTTTTTGCATCCTTGTAGCACCATCTATTGTTGCTGCCTCATACATCTCTTGATCTATTCCTGATATTGCCGATAGATATATTATTGATCCCCACCCAATCCCCTGCCAGATATCAGAGCCCACATATAAGGTTCTGAACCATTTGGGTTCCAACATAAATTGTATATTTTTTATCCCAAAATGAAACAACATATTATTAATTACGCCATCCGATGCAAAAAAGTCAACCATAAATCCAACAACTACAACTATTGAGATAAAGTGGGGCAGATAGCTAACAGTCTGTACAAATTTTTTAAACTTGACCTTGTGAACCTCATTAAGTAGTAATGCAAGGATAATGGGTGCAGGAAAGGCAAATATTAATTGATATATATTTAAAAGAATAGTATTGCGAATCAGTCTGTAAAAATAATATGAGCTAAAAAATTCCTGAAAATGAACAAATCCTACCCAAGGACTCCCAATTATGCCAAGACTGGCTTTAAAATCTTTAAACGCAATAATAATGCCATACATTGGAAAATATTTAAATATTATATAATGAAGTAATACCGGAAGTATCATTATATATAAATACTTATTTTTTGTTATTGCTTTTATTGTATCGCTTTTTTTTATGTGACTAATACTTGTTGTTATTGTGAACATATGTACTCCCCATTTCGTAATGCTCATTACAATCATTTGAATATCTTGTTGAACATATTTCCATGATAATAGTTATAATCGAAAAAGTAAATATTAAATATTATCTATTGATTATATATTTCTTATAATTTGCAT
>CAZANH010000164.1:0-3405 GCA_964486515.1 uncultured Eubacteriales bacterium | reverse complement strand
TACATCAAAATATACTTTCAACACTTCACTTCCTCAAACTTTATATCATATATTATATCAGAAAGCTGTAAATAAAAAAACTACTACAAACAAACTTCCATATTTCTTATCGCACGACCATTCCTTTTTGTACTTTTCTTTTCAATCACTATAATTTCTGTATACGTTCAAATTTTTCCTTTGAAATCAAAGGCTCATGTGTATTATTTCTTATTATCCAATCCTCCTTTGGACGAACTACACGTTTTCTCTTACCATCACTGTCCCTTATCAAAGTTGTTGCATTATAAATAGTTATTCCCAGATAAACAGGATTAATAAGTATTGTCCTTATTCGTATGCCACTTGTCACTTCTTTTTGCTGGAATGTCATCCAGGTTAACTGCATTAGTCCTTGCAATAGTCCTGTATTTGGCAATGTTAATATTGACGAGATTGAAAATGCCTGGCAAAGTATCCTTCCCTCAAACAGCTTCGATAAATGGACCACCTTTGGCCTAATAATTTTTTTACCATCACTCAATAAACAAACTGCCTGCCCAAGTTCCAGGTCTTGGCCAAGAAATTTTTCATCAAACCGGTATTCCTTCTGAACTGAAATATTAGTACCTGATGAAAGATTCTTTCCTGTACCTATTATTTTTTCAAGACTGTAGCTCACATGCGAACCCCTTGATTGCTCTGTAACCAACCGGCTGACCTTTCCCCTGTCCTCTTTGGCAACCTGCCTCATAACTTTTTGTATTGTGTAGTCGTCATCACACCGTAGCCACACCTTGTTTACAAATGATTGGAAAAGCATTCTCGCCGTTACCTCCGGATCCCTTTCGCTTGAAAATGCTCTTATAATTGAACTATAGGATTGAGTAGCCGCAATCGTAATTGAACGAGGCTCTCTTGATTGGGAAAGAAACTCAGCATCATTTTTTGTGCAGTATTCCTGGTACTCGTCACATATGGTTACTTTAATACGCTCTGCAGAAACAGGATCCGATTTCTTTTTATCAAGGCTTATCATTATCTCCTTCTGAAAATCAAGCTTTAAATATGCCGATATTAGTTTTGCCACCTTAGGCTGTTTATTTGCATTTATCTTCCATACAACAATTTTCCCCTGCTTTATGACATCTTCAAAACCATAGAAATTAATTTCTTCTCTTGTTGGGCTGAAGGCATCACGAACTTCCTTGGTACTTATAAAGGGCTGAGTTATCCTTGTAATCTCACTTATGATAAACTGTTGCACCTTATATTCAAAGTTATCGAATTCATTCAGGAAGAAATCCCTTGCAGTTTCGAATGCATATGTCTGGCATTTGTTAAGCTTATCATTTTCGTAAAGCTTCTTAAGGTACATAATTTTTGAGTCCCGGTACTGCTTCTTTGTGGCCATATAATGAAGCTCTTCAAAATTCACATACCCGTTATTATATAACCTTATAAGCTTGAGCAATTCTGTTATAGTATCCTCTCCCTTGTCAATCCAAAAGGAATCCTGAGAGGATGTTGCAAACAACTCAAGTATGTACCTGCACCTGTTTGCAAGCTCGATTTCTGAAAGCTCAGGCTTATGCAATGGATTGTATTTCCACTTGCCTCCAAGCTCAATTGTTATAACATCATTTTTCCTCCCACACTCATAAGCAAATGCATGTATGAACTGATGAAAGTTTCCTTTTACATCAAGGAAGAGGCATGCAGCTTTTTTATCAGGGTCATTGAATTTATAATATATGAGCTGCAAGGCAACAACTGTAATAAAACATATTGTTTTGCCTGTCCCAATCGTACCGGTGGCAATAATGTTTTGAAAAAGTCCGTCTCCCGTAATCTTCTCATATTTAGGCCTCAAATTTAATTCCGTATTATCATCATTGTGTGATAGTCCAAGTATCAATTCCAGTTTTTCAGGGCTATAAGAATAAGCAGGATTTTTGATATCATACCATTTGATTTTATGCTGCCGTTTGAAAAGGGTTTTTAAAAACCTTTCATATATACCGTTTGTAATCGAAACTATCGAAATACAGGTAGTTATGATGTATAATATTTTAAATATATTGAAAAGCTTTTCGGTTATATTAATATTCACTGTCTTTAAATCGTCAAACTCTAGGCCTGTGTTAACAGTATAGCTAAATGAATCCAGTATAAATACCGGCCATGTCAATTTATATAATAGTAGTAGCACTAAGAATGACATCAAACTAACAAACACAGTCTGAGATTTTAAAAACCTTGAGATTATAATCATATAGTAATTCAAGGAATAATTCCCCCTTTAGCAATCCCTTTATTAGTAATTTTTTTTGTATGAATAATTATTATTTTTAACAAGAAAAATTTAAGGTCGTACTTATTTATACACTATATAAAATATGGATGATGGGAAACTGCTACAGAAAATATTTATCTTAGTTAATTACTTTATTATTTAAGGAATTATTTATAATATACCTTTCAATCATCATGTTGATAGCACTGAGATCTGCCGGAAAGCAGGTAACGATTATTTTCAATATAGTCATCATGCACTCGCATTATAGACATAATTATTCCTTCTACAATACAACAAATCATTCTCACAATTATTCACGGTTACCATTGTATTACATTTTCCCTTATATTTCAACAATTATTTTCCATTATTAATTATAGGTATTCTTGTGTATTTATATAATTTATATTTAAGGTGTCACAATGTGACACCTTAACATGGTATTTTTTTACATTAATTGTGTCGCATTGTGACACCTCAAATTCCTTACAATAACTTCGAGTATTAATTATTACTCACACTTATACTATAACTATAATATTAAAATACTTTGAACAAGTTCTCTTAAGTCATTAATGGCTGAGCCAGCTTCACTGGATAAAACAAATCCTTCATTCTCTCTATAAGTATTTACCGATTCAATAAGGGCTTTCAAACAATTCATTCTTAATTTTATGTTAGATAATATTTCTGCATTACCTCTTAAAACAATTTCATTAATTATTTCTTCATTATGAAGCTCTTTTTGAAGATCAAGCTCTTTTTGAAGATCATTAATCTTCTTTATATACTTTTCTTCAAGCAAATTTTTATCATTTCTCAAAGTATCCAGCGATTCTTTTAGTCCTTCAATTTTATCATTATTTTCTTTTTCAAACTCAGTTTCAATTTATTTTTTTATTCTCTCTTAAGCTTTATCCATATCATCAAGCATTTTATTATACTTGTGATTCAAATAATTAAAAGCAATTTCTTTCTCATGTAGTTGCTTTTCAATGATATTTTTCTTAAAATCTGTTTCATTGAGTTTTTCAGAATATTTTTGGGCTTCTTTTTTTATTTTTTCAATCTCTGCTTTATAAGCCTCTATAATTTCTTCATTAGTACCCTCCTGCTTCTTCAGCCTC
>CAZANH010000163.1:0-2131 GCA_964486515.1 uncultured Eubacteriales bacterium | reverse complement strand
ATTAGCAATACCGATAAGATGAAAACCACTGTTTTGCAAAGTTTCATAAGCAACCAGATAATGTCCGTTCTTGATATGGATATCTTTTATCCATGAGTTCTCCATTTCTTCATTACTTTTATAATCATCAACTATATAACTAACAATATCTCTGTTAACAATACTCTGGTCAAATTTTGTCAGAGGTACAAAACTTTCTTTATTGTCAATGAAATAGAAGGCAAAATTTGGAATCTGGTAACCGGAATTCACCAGGTATGCCAACTTTGATATCGGAATACGTATACTTAATATGCCGAGCCGGTCATTTGTCTTAAAATTCTTTAAAACACGGTTGAATGTAAAATATTGAGGATTATCAAACTGTGTCAGCCCTCTCCATAACATTAGCCCTGGCTTAGTATAAAGCTCCTGTACCCAGGGTTCCCCTGAAATGGACTCAAGCCTGTCTGTAAGTGCCATATCAATAGGAATTGTATTATTATTGGTATATATATGAATCTGAGCCTTCCCGGAATCCAAAGTATCACGCAGTGTAATACTTTCTCCTGCAATATACATGTCCTGGAACACAGGGTCAATTATCCTATACAGTTCTTTGAGCATTTCAACAGAATTTCCTACTCCGGATGCATATTTTTTTGATAAAGCCTCCTGCAAATATGTATTGTAAAAAAGGATTTCACTTTCCTTAACATATATACCCAGATTTAAGTCAATCAACATACGAATTTTGCTCATATGTGACAGCATAAGATTCTCTTCATCCTTCAACATGCGCTTCATGGAAATGTTATATGTCATAAGGCCTATTGATAATATGATAACACATATCAGGGGTGTATATATAACAATGAACTTCCATTTGAATTTAAGATTGCTGTAAAAATTAAACAGTCTACCCAGCAGTCCCTCAGTCAATATCTTCATTTCGAGAACCCCCTGAAAGAGTGCGGTATTCTTTTGGAGACATTCCGGCATATCGTTTGAAAAGAGATTTAAAATAGGCCTCCTGTCCATATCCTACAGAATAACATATATCTGCTATTCTCATATTGGTACTTCTTAGAAGTCTCCTCGCTTCATCTATTCTGTACCGGGTTATGAAATCCAGAATTGTTTCACCTGCAACGTTTTTATACAAATTATTCAGGTAATTGGGATTATAGCTGAATTGATTTGCTATATCCTTTACGGTCAAGCCGGTTGAGTAATGCTGTGTAATATATTTACGGATATCTTCAACAATTCCCCAACCGGCTGAATCCTTCTTTTCATTAACATATTCACTAATAAACACCATAACATTTTCAATCCATTTACGTATATCTTTGACTGATTCAATTGCTGTGAGTTTTTTCCATGGCATCTTGTCATCTCTGAATACTTCCGAAAAAGTAATGTTGTATTCCGAAAGCAACTGCTGAAGCTCAGCAAGTATCCTATAGCATGTATTCCGTATTAATTGTGGATGTATGTTTGGAGTCCATGCTTTTATAAGCTCCGACACCGCTTCCCTTGTTTCTTCAGGAGATGTAGATATACAGGCATGTACCGCCTTATTTAGAATCACTTCATACTCATCCTCCGGTAGGTCGCTGCCACTGATTTCATCCTGCAATACAATATAACCATTTTCCATATTAAACCGGAAACTTATTAGATGCTCTGTTTGCTTCAAAATACGACCAACTGTCGAGAGATTGTCAAACGGACGGCTTATGGCAGCAAATGAATTTAATTTAATATGCTTAATCTTATCCATAATAACGGTAATGTAATCAATCATATCCGTTATAAGACTGTCCCGTTGGCCACTGAGTAGAAAAGCCCATTCAAACTCCCCAACCCTGCAAAATATGAATTCCTTCACTTCTTCAACAACTTCTTCCATCAGTGTTGACGCCTTTAAAGCACTAAGTTCCCTTTCTTCTACTGTTGAGCCTGCATTCTCCGACATTACAACCAGCTGCAGGTAACAGAGAACATATGGCCCTTTTCCGGTACTTATGCCAAGATACTCTGCTCTTTCCAGAATTTTTTGTATGTCCTGGCCCAGCCTTCCGAAAAAGATGTCCAGAAGAAATGCACGCGCCATCATGGGTCGGGCTTCATTCAAAAGCCTGCGGTA
>CAZANH010000162.1:0-2128 GCA_964486515.1 uncultured Eubacteriales bacterium | reverse complement strand
TCAATCGTTTCACAAATATCATTTAAGATTTTGGAAGAACTACCCAAAAAGGCTTTCCCTCGTTCTTTTACCAAAAAGCTTTCAAGACTCCTTTCGAATCCTCGGAAACGGGATTTATCCATATCCTTATCGTTTCCAGTTATTTTTCCTTTTAATGCCTGTTCGGCAGACAAGAAAAAAATTCTCAAAGGTATGTCAGCTATCAATGGTGTCAGACGAGATCTGGCATCCTCTTCCACTTCTTCAAACTCATCCTTACCATCAACTAAATCGATAAAATTGGTTACAAAAAATAAGTTCTTAAAACCACTTTTAATTAAGCCATCAATAAATTTCGATTCATTTTTGGCCAGGAATGTCTCCGCACTCAACAAGATAATTCCAGCATCGGCTTTTGAGATATAATTGATTGTAATTTCACTGCGACCCTGATCATCGTTCAGGCCGGGGGTGTCGACAATTTCTACGCCATTTTTGCAAAGCTCAAGTGGATAGAACACTTCTATATATCTGATAGGATTGTTTTCAAAGTAAACTCGCGATTCCTCGGAATGCTCGTCATCAAGGTTTATTTCTACAATTTCCCTAAATTTAGCAAATGAAATCTCTTCTGGTTCCCTATTCTCGTCCTTAAAAGACACAACAGCCTTAGGTTCATCACCATATTTTATTATGTTGATCGCACCTGTAGTAGGAATCATTTTGGCAGGTAATATCTTATCTCCCAACAATGCATTGATAAGTGATGATTTTCCTCGGTCGAAATCGCCTAACACCAAAAGAACAAACCTATTATCCATAATTTTCTGTTGCCAATAATCTAACATCTTCTGTTTATCATTAAGCTCTAAGTGTTTGCATATCTCTAACAATCCTGTAATGTGTTCAAGCATTTCCTTTTTTGCTCGGATGAAACTACTAAAAGTCTGTAACATAGCTGAATCTCCTTTTGATGAAGTTATTATATGTGGGGGTAATAGGCCTTATGCTCATCCTGCTATGGTGTGATCATTATATAGATCAAGTGGCATTGGTAATATTTAACCAAATTTCCTGAGTAAATTAAAGCAAACCAAGATGAAACCTTGGGGCTCATTTCCTACTTTCCAACGTTTCTTATTATTCCATACTAACTTTAAAACAATTTTGGAATGTGCCGTCAATAAGTTAACATGTTACAATTCAGACATGAAACTATTCTTTTAAAATCTATCAAATCACTATAGATACAGATTATTGGTACTGCATTTACTTACCGCAGTTCATCCCTCTTCCTTTTTCATCAAGTTTTTGTGTCATTTATTTTCGTTTTTATCTGTCTTTTAATGAATTTTGGTTCTGCTATCTGCTTTACAGAGATTTGGAAAAGACCTTTTTTCTCAAGACCTACTATCATTCCATCATCAACCGGCCATATTGTTGCTTTCCTCTTTTCTAAATAAAGATCTATGATATTCTTTAGCAATTCAAGAAATTCAATCCTGTCTATAGCATCACCCCCTTTTCTGCATTTGGCATGTGAATATTAGGCAGACTTATGCTGTTAAATTATTCGTTTGAGTTATTAGCATGTTTCTAATTATGATGTGGTCCCATAAATGCCAGACAATAAAGGATACGGTGCCTTTATAAAATTTTATGAATGAAAAATTGAAAGGTGTTGTGAAAAATGACGAGGTGGATCACCTTTTCTGACTTAATTTGGATGCTGTGAGATACTGATGGAAGCAAAAAAAGTAGTCTAACTCATCAATAATTCTATTATTTTTTTAAATACGGTCAGCAATATGTTTTTGATCTATATATTACCTTCCATCAGCAGAATCTTTTATAATATCTTAAAGCAAAACTTGTGCCAAATTGAAGCGAGGTTATACGCTCCGAAAGCAAAGGCCCTTTATAATTTCACAATTTGCTTAATTCCTCCTTTTCCTCATTCTCCTTTCTGATTAGACCCCACCCGTGGCACATGGTGCAGGTATCCACCCCGTCAGGGTCTTTCAATGAAGATCCATACCCGTTACAGTGGGGACACTGCTTGTATCCATACTTCTCCGGGGTTAACATGATCTCAAACATATCTTCCATGTGGACTACCTCCTTGATGACTGATTATACCTTGATCCCT
>CAZANH010000161.1:0-2298 GCA_964486515.1 uncultured Eubacteriales bacterium | reverse complement strand
CATAGCTTTCTTTACTGAATGCATCAAGCAAATAGGCATCGGCACTGTATTCACCGATCTGTTTTATGGAATTTTCATCACGTATTCTTATTGCCTTCCATACTTCAAATCCAATACCGTCTTTCTTTGAATATCTTAATATATCCGCAGTGTATTCCGGTGATTCATCCCCATGAAGCTGTACTGCATCAAGCCCACACATATAAGCGATTTCCATTAAATTTTCCTGCTGTTCGTTGACAAATACACCTACTTTTTTTATTCTATGGTGCAACCTTTCGCTGAGTTCCCTGGCCTTTTCCGCACTTACCTGCCTTTTTCCCGGTGCAAACACAAAACCCGCAAAATCAGGGAACAGCCTGTTAAGTATGTCTATATCCTCTTTTCTTCTTATACCGCAAATTTTAATACGCGTCATACCTTTACACTCCTCAAGCTCACTATTGTTTCATTGATGCTGTCCGATCTCATAAAGGCCTCACCTATCAGGACAGCATCAATACCCAGGTTTGCAAGATAATCAAAATCGTATGCCGTTTTTATACCACTCTCACTTACAACCGCTCTATCATTCGGTATGAAATTCAAAAGCCTTTCCGTTGTTTTTATATCCACCTCAAAAGTTTTCAGGTTCCTGTTGTTTATGCCAATTATGGATGCACCTGATTCCAATGCCCTTTCGACATCTCTTTTGTCATGTACTTCCACAAGTGCCTTCATACCCAATATACCGGCAACTGTCAGGAATTTTTTCAACAGTGCCGTATCAAGAAGCGACGCAATCAGCAAAATCGCATCCGCTCCAAGATAAGCCGATTGATATACCTGCCAAATATCAATTATAAAATCCTTTCTTAAAACAGGAAGGGGAACTGCCTGCCTTATCTTAAAAAGATAATCGTCACAGCCAAAAAAGAAATCCTGCTCAGTCAGCACCGACACTGCCTCTACACCACCCTTACAGTACTGCTTTGCAATTTCTACAGGTTCGAAGTTTTCCTTTATTATTCCTTTTGACGGTGAAGCTTTTTTTACCTCCGCAATTATTGACAAATCCTTGGATTTTTTTACAGCATTAAAAAAATCATAGTAATTCTCCGGTGATTTTTCTTTTATTCTTTGTTTCAACCCCTCAATAGAAATCCTTGACATGGCATCCTTCAATCTTTTCTTTTTTGCTGCAACTATTTCATCAAGTATCACACTATCATCCCTTCCCTGTCTTCAATCAAGTTTGTGAACGATCTGAATTCCTCAAACTTTTTCATTGCAAGCCCTGAGTCTATCACATCAGCCGCCTGTACAACACCTTCTTCCAAAGAAGCTGCAAGCCCCCCTACATATAATGCTGCCGATGTGTTAACAACTATTACATCCCTTTTTGGAGATTTTTCACCTTCAAATACGGATAAAATTATTGAAGCATTGGTTTTTGCATCTCCACCCTCCAGGCTGTTTCCGTCACATGGTTTAATACCAAATCTGGAAGGTTCGATTTCATAATTCATTATCATTCCGTCCCTGAGTTCCGAAACTTTGGTGGGAGAATTAATGGAAATCTCATCAAGTCCGTCATTACCATGGACAACAAGCGCTCTTTCAACCCCGAGCCGTAAAAGAACAGCCGCAAACTGCTCAACATATCTTTCGTCAAATACTCCCAATACCTGTCCTTTGGTATCTGCCGGATTCGTCAGCGGCCCAAGCATGTTAAATATGCTTCTTATACCCAGCTCTTTTCTTGGACCTGCGGCATGTTTCATTGATGCATGAAATACAGGCGCAAACATGAACCCTATTCCCGTTTTTTCGATACACTGGCTTACCTGACCGGGTTTTAACGCGATATTTATGCCAAGTGCCTCCAATACATCGGCGCTTCCGCTTCTACTTGAGACCGAACGGTTGCCGTGTTTTGCTACAAATGCCCCTGCTGCCGCCGCTACTATCCCTGCCGCAGTTGATATGTTGAAGGTATTGCAGCCGTCTCCTCCCGTTCCACACGTATCAATCAAATACCCTGCATCAGGCCTGATATTTTGGGCCTTTTCTCTCATAACCCTTGCGCATCCCGTTATTTCCTCCACTGTTTCACCTTTCATTCTTAATGCGGTAATAAAGCTTGCAATCTGGGCTCCGGTGGCGGAACCACACATTATGCATTCCATGGCATCCATGATTTCCTGTTCCTCAAGATTTTTACCTTCAACAAGTTTCCTGATTGCTTTTTTCATTATTATATCACTCATTTGATTTCCTCCCCTTCTTTAATTTTAAAAAATTTGAAAGTATGTCCTT
>CAZANH010000160.1:0-3867 GCA_964486515.1 uncultured Eubacteriales bacterium | reverse complement strand
ATATTTGAATTTGTACAAGATTTTAGGCTAAAAACAAGTTTCTCCAACTCTTTTTCACTCATTCCCTTACCATTATCTGATATTTCAAAGCAGACAGTATCTTCATCTTTTATATATCCAGTTATTAATAACTTTCCTTTTTCAAGCTTATGCTCAAGACCATGATATATTGCATTCTCTACAACAGGTTGTAGAATCATTTTTAATATTATTAATTTTTTTACTTCACTATCAACCTTAGTGTATACTAAATACTTACCACCAGACCTTATAGACATTATTTCCAGATAATTTGATACGCAGACCATTTCTTCCTCTACTCTTACAAACTCTGCCCCTTTAATACTATATCTGAATATATCTGCCATTGCTGTAGAAATTTTCACGATTTCCGCACTATGATATGCAAGTCCTATACTTCTCATACATTCTAAAGTATTGTAAAGAAAATGTGGATTTATCTGGTTTTGTAGTGCATTTAGCTCTGCGTGCTTTTTCTCTATTTCCATTTCATACAGGTTGGCCTGTGTATTGATTATACTACTGGTCATATCCTCAATCTTATCCATCATTCCATTTATGTATATAGTAATCTGTCCTACTTCATTCGCTTGATTCACTTCATTTATCTTCAGCCTATGCTTTAAGTTCTTTTCTCCAACTTCTCCCAAGAATTCTATTATTCGGGATATCGGTCTGGTTATACTATTAATAAATAAAACTCCAATTACTAAAAGTATTAGTGCCATGGCTATACCCATACAAATTCCAAAGATCATAATTGGTGTAATATCATTTATCATACCACTTACAGGTACAATACTCACTATTTTCCATTTGGTCTCTTCAACAGTTTTATACTGAACAATTGACTTGACATCATTATAAAGGTATTCAAAAGTATCTTCTGTATTATTATCTTTGTTTAAAACATCAAATTTAAACCTGCTCCCATTCATTTGTTCTTTATTGCTAGCAACAATTTTGTTATCATTATCCAGTATAACAAAGAAAGAATTCCCGGGCATAGCTATTTTATCAATGGTATTTTGAAGATAACTTGTTTTACAAACTATAATGCATGTACCACCACTTTTATACGGGTCTGCATTAAATGAAATATTATAAAAAGGTATAAAATATGCATAATAATCTTTAGTTAGCAAAGAATAGAATGGTTTTAATTCACCTTTTTCTTTTGCCTGCATGTTTTTTTTATACTCATCATAAATCCAGTAGTCATATGATGATACCATACTTGTCAGATGGCCTTCGCAATCAATTATCACAATCTCAGAAATGCTTTCGTTTGAAGTAGCTGTATACTTCATTATATCGTTTAGATAAGCATGTAAATTCATTTTTTTCTGCACATTTTTGCTGTTTAAATAATCCTGTACTGCAGAACTGTATGAAACTGTCATAGCAGCTTTTTTTGTATCCCTTAGGTTTGAAACAAGTATTTCTCCTACCTGATTTATAGTGTTTAGTGTATAAACTTTTGTCTTTTGCCTCATTATTGAATAAAATTGAGTAAAAAAGAATACTTGTAAAATAATCATCATAAATATTGAAACACCAATTAAAAGAGCAAGCTGATTTCTTAGTTTTTGTTTTCTGAACCGACATTTCATACTTTATCTATATCCTTTCCTTTATTCAACTTCTTTTCTATATAACGCAGGTGTTATTTTGATTATTTTCTTGAACACTTTGTAAAAATAGCAGTAATCATTATACCCTACCACTTCAGCAATCTTTTTAATCGGTAGTTGAGTGTCTTTTAAAAGCTCACATGCTTTTTTAATCCTAAGGTTAGTAACATACTCTGTAAATGTACTTCCTATATGCTTTTTAAAAAGATCACAGCAATAAGTAAGGTTAATATGAAATTTTTCACAAATTTCTTTAAGATAAAGTTCTTGATTATAATGATTATTAACAAACTCCAGTATTTCATTAAGGGAAGGGTTCATTTTATCTGAATCACTCATATATTCTATATCTACAATTTTTAATTTTTTATTTATACTTTTTGTAGTGAGATGTTTAAACAATCTAATTAATAGCTCATCTGACTCCTCTATTTTTATCGGTTTAAGCCGATAGTCATATGCCCCCAGTCTTAATGCTTTCTGTGCATAGTCAAACTCAGCATATCCACTTACAACAATAAACTCAGCATCTATGCCTTCTTGTCGAGTTACTTTTATTAAGTCTATTCCCGATACCTGAGGCATTCTTATGTCTGTAAAAACAACATCCGGTCTTTTGATACGAATTAATTCTTGAGCTTCTAAAGGATTGGTAGTGTCAGCAACCACCTCAAACCCATGTGTAATCCAATCAAATGAGTTTTTTATTCCTGAAAGTGCCCAAGGTTCATCATCTACAAGCAACACTTTATACATTTTACTCTCCCTTTAATTTTTATGATAATGTTTACATTTACTTTGTTGATATTATTATACCACAATATTAAAACTATATAAGTTTCACGTAATCTTGTGCACCATAGAAAAACCGATGAATAACGACATCCCTATTTGCTTCATCTATTATATAAACCAGTACATAATTATTAATAGTCGCTTTACGATATCCCTTTTTCTCAAGATAAGTATCATAACACCGTTCATACATGAACGGATTGTTTTTCAAAAAGGCATAACATTTTTCTACTTCATCAAGAAAATTAGCAGCGGCTGTAGGGTTTGCAAGTTGTACGGCAATATACGAAACTATACTATCCAAATCTCTATCAGCAAGTTCTGAAACAATCAGCCTATACATTGTATTTTTCCCTTATATTTTTTAAGGAAGTATTCCCATCCAATACTTTTCCTTCTGCTATTTGTGTTTCTGCTGCAGCTAATTTGTTATATACATCCATCATAGATAGTCTTTCCTCATACATTTTTACACTCATAATAACCATATCGCCATAACCGTTTTTGGTAATATATATCGGCTCGGTAGCCTCACGGCACATATTTGAGATATTGCTTGTATTTTTCAAATCTCGAATTGGAATTATATGTGGCATAACTGTCAACTCCTTTCTGTGGTATTATTATACCATAATAATCACTTAAAACACAATAGTAGAATTAAATTCCCTTTCAATGAAGATGGAACTTCTATGAGTTACTTGGTTATATTTCCTGACCTTGGTCATCTGGCAACCGATGGGGATACATTGGATCAGGCAATGAAAATGGCTATTGATTGTTTGGCAGGGTACCTTTATGCTGCTAAAAAGGATGGAGAAAAAGTTCCAGCCCCTTCAGGTAATTATATTATCAGTAAACCTTCCGAATATATCGGTTTTATTCTTCCTATAGTGCATTTGTTCGTCTCGTTCGTTTCCTCCCTCGATTTCACATACTGGTTTACCAGACACTATAAGACATCATCTGTTCCGTTAATATATTTATCATCAGACTCGCCAAGCTCTTAGACCCCTGAAGAGTGTTGTAAATCTCACCCTTGCGATTTACAACATAATGTTGCCCAATAATAGTCCTAATTTGCCAAGATTTATATGACGCAGCGGATACCAGTATACCCAACAGAGCATTATTCCTGATTATTTCACAGCCACATCAACAAATACCAATTTAACCTCTTCCCCCTTTTGCATACAAATCTCAATCTCGTTTATTCCATCTTTAAGTATATCCACTGGTACAATCCACGCCCGATGTTGTTCCGATGTACCAAGCAATTGGGGATATGGATTATCATAGGGCTCTGAACGGTCCATGGTTTCTTTAAGCTCAACCCCGTTTATGGCTGCTGTAAAAAGACTATCTCCCATATCTTTTTCAGCTTGTATTCTGAGCTTTCCACTAGCCTTCCATCCTC
>CAZANH010000159.1:0-12690 GCA_964486515.1 uncultured Eubacteriales bacterium | reverse complement strand
CGACACTTTTCAAGCCTTCTCTTATAATCTTTGCATTTTTCATGTAATAATCAATTGTATCCCTTACCTGACGAATGCCCTCATTTGTATAAACGGAAGAGGCTCCTCTCTGTATGATATAAGATGTCCCATTAAATTTTGTCGTATGCCTCCTGTTCCATAACCTGTTTATGGAAACACCTTCCCCTCCCGATGTATATACCTTTAGATCTTTTGGCACCACAGTGTAAGCACAGCGGGTACCCGTAAAACCGGCCATCTTGGAAAAACTTCTAAATTCAACAGCTGCTTCCTTTGCTCCTGCAATCTCATATATACTGTGTGGGATTTCCTTCTCTGTAATATATGCCTCATAAGCAGCATCATAAAGTATAACCGCACGGTTTGCCCTTGCATAGTCTACCCATTCTTTAAGCTGTTCGTTTGTAAGAACTGTACCTGTCGGATTGTTAGGATAGCATAGATAGATTATATCCACCTTTTCATCGGGAATTGAAGGAACAAAACCATTTTCCGAATTGCATGAAAGGTAGGTTATATTTTGATATTTCCCTGTTTTGCTTATAAATTCACCCGTCCTGCCTGCCATTACATTTGTATCAATATAAACGGGGTAAACCGGGTCCGTAACTGCAATTCTATTGTTGATTCCGAATACCTCCTGTATGTTTCCCGTATCACATTTGGAACCATCGCTTATAAAAATTTCACTGCGTTCAATTTCGATACCACGGCTTTTATATTCAAACTCAATGATTTTATCAATCAGAAAATCATACCCCTGCTCAGGACCATAACCTTTAAATGTATCTCTAACACCCATTTCGTCTACCGCAGCATGCATACCTTCAATAACAGCCTGCGGAAGAGGCCTGGTTACATCCCCTATTCCCAATTTTATAATATCTGCTTCGGGATTATCCCTTTTATACTTTTCAACCCTTCTGCCAATTTCAGCAAACAGATAACTTCCTTGAAGCTTTAAATAATTTTCATTTACCAATGCCATAAATCATATTCTCCTTTTTAACTCAATTCACCCGTAAAAACTTCAACAGCCGGCCCTGTCATGTACACATGGTTATCTTTCTCACTCCACTCTATATTAAGATTACCACCTAAAAGCCTTAATTCCACATTTCTACTGCTCACACGATTCATCACCGAAGCTACAAGAGCTGCACATGCACCTGTACCACATGCCAGGGTTTCCCCTGTCCCCCTTTCCCATACCCTCATCTTTAAAATATCATTATCTATTACCTCTACAAATTCCACATTGATTTTTTTAGGGAAAAGCCTGTGTATTTCTATTTCATGTCCGACAGATTCAACCGGAAAAGAACTCACATCATCCACATATATTACAGCATGGGGATTCCCCATCGAAACACAAGTGGCATTGTATGTCTTTCCTTTTAATTTTATTGGTTCCGACATGAAAATATCCTTTTCAGATATTACGGGAATTTCCTTTGGATTTAAGACAGGTTCCCCCATATCAACCCTTACAAGCTCCACTCTTTTGTTTTTAACTGTCATGTCAAGCGTTTTTATCCCTGCAAGGGTTTCTATCCTTATTACCGTATTCTTTGTCATACCCCTGTCATATACATATTTTCCAACGCACCTTATCGCATTTCCACACATTTCGGCCTCAGAACCGTCAGGATTGTACATCCTCATCCTGAAATCGGCTTTTTTTGAAGGCATTATCAAAACAAGCCCGTCCGAGCCTACTCCAAAATGCCTGTTACTTAAAATTTTCGCAGCTTTCGACGAATCTTCAATATTCTCTTCTAAGCAATTTATGTATATATAATCATTCCCCAGCCCATGCATTTTTGTAAACCTCATTATTCTGTACCTCCATGTTTCAAGCATTAACCCTATGTATGCAATGATAACATGCGTACGTTGGCAATTCAATATGTTTTTCGAAATTTAAGGATTAGGATATCCATCATTGGTGACTGTTCAAGTACCCTCTTATATACTAATTGAAGAAATGTCTTTCTGAAAAAACGTTTCAGGCATCAAGAGGCTGTATATTCAGCCTTACAAGTCAAATCAACCTCGATGAATGTTTATTAATAATAACGGGAAAATATTCATCTCAAACAGTGATTTGACCTTATCCTTGCTTCAAAAACAGCCTCTGTGTGCCCTTCGCTATCTATTTCAGAAAGATATTTCTTCAATATAAATGTGTGGGGTACTTGAACAGTCACCATCATTGAACCCTTATAGACCAAAGGCTCAAAAGAATGATATACTCAGCTTTGATAACAGCTTCATATTGTGCCTTGTCTTCCATCACAAATGTATCAAAAACATAACTCATATAATCACCCCATAAATTAAAGATAAATACATTATATTACTTTTTATGGACATAGTCAATAAAATTCAAAACATTTGTTCTTAAATATAGGTTAAAAAATTGTATACAAAGTAAGTGATTTTCTAAAACATGGGAGACTGTGTGAAAATAAAAATAAATATCATTCTCCACATCCCTTCATCAATTGAGGAGCTTGAAATCCCATTCGCCATAAGGTAGTGTAAAGTTACCGTAGGGGTTTGCCATAAAATGTCAGTTAACTTGAAAAGAAGATGCCACCTCTGATATAATTTTTATTAAAAAGAAAAAAATAAAAAGGGGTGAACATCTTCTATGTATAATAGTATACAACAATTTGTGAGTTTTGGCATTAATGAATTAATGAAAGATTTAGAAATAACTGTAAGAGAAGAAGAAACGAATTTTGCATCAGTATCAAACAAGCTTCAGGAGCACCTTAATAAGCTGGGCCGCTCTATTCTTGAGGAATTTATCGAGTCAATCGATGATGAACTATGCAATGATTCAAAAAACCCTTGACAAAAATTAGCTGGTCTATCTAATAATCAGGATTCCTCACGGGTATTTTTGCTTCTACACTTTTTCGCCAATCAGATAGCATCTTTTTCATCTTTGCAGCAAGCTCTGGCATTTCTTCTGAAAGGTCATTTTCTTCTTCAATATCTTCTCTTAAGTTATATAACTCTATATTACCATCTTCAAAAAACTCAATCAGCTTATAATCTCCCATTCTTATTGAAGAGCCGGGCGTACCTCCCTGATTGCCATAATGTGGATAATGCCAGTATATAGCTTCTCTATCAAGCTTTTGCTCCCCTTTTAACAACGGCAAAATACTTATTCCATCCACATGCTGCTCAGGTATCAAACATAGTCCTGCCATTTCAAGCATTGTAGGATAAAAATCAGGAGTAGTTGTGGGTTCTTTACATACACTTCCTGATTCCACCACACCCGGCCACTTAACTATTAAAGGCTCTCTTACTCCCCCTTCATACATCCAGCCTTTTCCTTCATTTAACGGTGCATTACATGTAGGTGAACCTTCTGCTGTTGAAAGTCCTCCGTTATCTGAAGTAAATATAATAATTGTATTGTCTGCTATACCCTTTTTGTTAAGAGTGTCCATTAGCCTGCCAATATTATAGTCAAGATTATATACCATTGCTGCATATACAGGGTCTGACTGTATTAGCCTTCTTTTTACCCTCAAACCTTTCTTATGCTCACATGGGAAGTACTCACCTTCTTCAAATGCTTCTACGTTTTCTAATCCCATTTCTTTAGCTTTCTTCTCAAACCTTTCAATATCTTCTTTTTTAGCCTGTATAGGTGTATGAACTGTATAATGCCATAGATTTAAGAAAAACGGTTTATCCTCGTTTTCTTCTATAAGCTTTATAGCCTCATCAGTAATACGGTCTGTCAGGTATTCACCTTTAGTGCCATCTTCTAAAGTTTCAATATGGTACGGACTAAAATAACCTTCTCTTGGATGTCCCCAGTGACAGCCTCCAATATTTACATCAAATCCGTGATTTTCAGGGTAATAAGGCTTTTGTCCTAAGTGCCATTTACCAACATGCCATGTAGCATATCCTCCATCTTTCAATGCGCTTGCAAGGCTCTTTTCTTCAAGAGGCAGATGATCAATATAAGGTGCGTCAATTAGTTTTCCTTTTGTATGTGCTCCTATCCAGTCAGTTAATCCTACTGTGGCAGGATATTTCCCACTTAGTACGCTTGCTCTTGTAGGAGAGCATACCGGGCACGATGCATAAGCATCTGTAAATGTCATACCTTCTGATGCCAGCCTGTCTATATTGGGTGTCTCATAAAATTCACTTCCATAGCAACTAAGGTCCTTCCAACCCATATCATCGATTAGTACAAATATTATATTTGGTTTGTTTTGCTCAACCATTTAAATCCCCTCCACAAAAATCATATTTACATCTTAGAATAAAACATGTAAAATATTAATTATATTTTAGCATTGCATGCTCGATAAATACAATGCAGAAAGGTAACAAATATGTCAAAAAGTAATAATAAATTTACAAAAGCTATGAATAGTCTTAAGCCGTTGATTGATAGTATACCATGTAAATCACACATATCACTTGATATATGCAATGACTTTATTCTTCCTTCTGATTGGGGTTTTGTAAATAGGGTTAATTCCAACTACCATATTGCATTTATTAAAAGCGGTAACGGAAGCTATATATTAGATGGTGAAGAAATCCCCATGGGACCTGGTAGGATTGTGTTTGTAAGTAGTGGCTACTACCACAACAGAACACTGGATAACAACAAGCTGCCGCGAATTGCTCTTTTAAGGTTCAGCATTATTGATAACCTAAGCTTAAAACCTGTTTTAAATAATTCAAAACCATTTGCCTTTTCATATGTAACAAAAAATACAGCAAGATTCTATGAACTGTTTGGGCTGCTTTTTGAATACCGAATCAGTAAAAATAATCAAAATTATGATAAATTATGCGGACTTACAATAATTCATATAATATTTGAGATATATAATGATTTGGTGAACTTAAGCTCTCCATCTTATTCTGACAGCCGTATTACAAGAGCTGCAAAATACATTGAGAAAAATCTTTGTAAGAAAGTATCAACTAAAAGTCTGGCAGAAATATCTGGGTTAACACCAAACTACTTTAGAATTCTTTTTCTAAAGCAGTTTGGCATTAACCCTAAAGAATATCAAATCAAATTAAAAATCCAACATGCCTCCCAACTGCTGTCTGAAACTGATTTAAAGATAAAAGATATATCCGACAAGTTGGGGTACACTGACCAGTTTAGTTTTTCTAAGCAGTTTAAGGAAGTAACCAAGGTATGTCCCTCCCAGGTGAGGAAAAATAAGATGTCCATTTAATGATCATTATTCATATTGTATACTTATAAATACTTTTTTCTAAACTCCCTCGGAGAAAAGCGTGTTTTCGTTTTAAACAGTCTTGAAAAATAGTAATAATCCGAATATCCTAACTCTTCTGCAATTTGAGTAATCTGAAATTCAGTTGTCACTAGAAGCTCACAAGCCTTTTGCATCTTCATTCTGATAAAATAGTCCATTGGAGTGTATCCGTACCTTTTTGAAAACATCTTGGTAAAATGATCTTTTGACATACCCGTTTTTTTTGCCATTTGCTCAAGAGTAATAGTATGCTGCAAATTGTCAAGCATAAACTGTATAGTCCTTTCAAGTGCACTCTCTTTCCTATTTTTAAAACCTGACGGCTCAAACCTCTTTATTAAATGTGAAAATACCAGCTTTAACAGATTTGATGCATGAAGCACATAATGTAGAGCATACCCCTTTTCCATAACCAAAATCATATCTTCAAAATGTTGTTCTAGTAAGCTGTCATAACCTATATGCACAACGTGTTTTCTGTTTGTCGAAAAAATCCATTCAAAGTACTTTGCCGCAGCTCTGCCTATAAAATAAGCCCAATATACACTCCATGGATTATTTGTATCAGCCCTGTATTTATGAAGAACATGTTCTTTACAAATGATTACATCACCCGGACCAACTTTATATTCCATCCCTTCTACTTCAAACCATCCGTACCCCTCCACACAGTATTTAACAAGATATTCTTCCCCCGGATCACGTTCTACATCATAACCTACACTTTTATTATATCCGCATCTAAATCCTACAGATGCAGCCATAATATCTTCAAACGGCTTTTGTTCAATATTTTTATCTATTATTTCCTTTGGAATACGCAAATATCTTGTTTCCTTTTTCATATTCACACTCCCCATATCGATATTATCCATCTTTTTAATAATATATTCTATTTTATCTTATTTCTAAGTGATATACAATAATGTTATAATACAAAAAAGAGGTGTTTTATTATGATTCGTATGTTTGATCAACATAAAGTGAGGTTTCAAAAAGAGCTTGAAGGTTACTGGGAGTTTACCAAAGTACAGTCAAAAGCTACACTTCCTAAAGGCTATAACTCAAAGCTATTTGTCCCCGGGTGTTGGGAAAATAATATCCAAATGATTGATTACAGAGGATATGGTGCTTATAGAAAGACTATCACTTTTGACAAAGCGTCCAATATCAGGCTTAACTTTAAGGGTGTGAGCCATACTGCTGATGTGTACTTTGATGGTAAGCATATTGCACACCACTACAACGCGTTTACTGAATTTAGTGTCAATGTTCCCAGGGTTAGTGAAGGTAAGCATGAAGTAGTAGTAATAGCAGATAATACATTTACTGAAAAATCGTCACTGCATATTCCTAACGACTATTATTGTTACGGTGGAATCATAAAGCCTGTTGTTTTAGAAGCAATTGCTGACGTATATATTAAAAATATCAGCTTTACACCAATCTTTTCAAACGGTAAGTGGAGTTCCGATATTAAGATTATCTTAGAAAATATTTCTGATAAACCCTATAAAGTAAATACAGATATCCTTTTAAATGATGCTGCTATTATATCAAAAGACAATAATGATTGGATAGATGTTTCACCTAACTCAGAAACTGTACTTAACTTTAGCAAAGAATTTGATAATGTAAAAGAATGGACCGCCCAGACTCCTAATTTGTACATGCTAAAAGTCCAATTGTATGAATTTGGAGATGACTCTCCTATAGATGACCTTATAGATAGGGTAGGCTTTAGAACAATAACTGTTAAAGACAGTAAATTTCTTTTAAACGGTGAGCCGATATTTATACAAGGATTTAATCGTCACGAAGATTTTGCAACCTCAGGATGTTCCATTCCAATGCAGCTTGCTGCTATAGACATGGATTTAATGAAGGATATGAACGCAAATGCTGTCCGTACATGTCATTATCCAAATGATGAAAGATTCCTTGATATGTGTGATGAACAGGGCATCTTTGTGTGGGAAGAAAACCACGCAAGAGGATTTAAGCTTGATAAAATGCTTAATCCTAATTTCGAAAGGCAGTGCGAAGATTGTATTGATGAAATGATAACAAGTCATTATAATCATCCTGCAATTATCATATGGGGAATTCTAAATGAATGTGCAAGTGAAACTCTTGAGGGACGAAGAATGTATGAAAAGCAGTTTGAGCAGATTAAGTCTATGGATAAATCAAGACCTGTGACTTTTGCAACTTGCAGGCATTTTAACGATATATGTCTTGATCTAGTAGATATTGTTTCTATTAATATATATTATGGATGGTACGGAGAAGAAAAAAACAAGGAAGAGATTGAGCAGTCCTATCTTAAGGAATTAGAATGGATAAACTCCACAGAAGGTAAAGGTAAACCGATTATCATAAGTGAATTTGGCGGCGGCGCTATATACGGTACTCACAGCCCAACACGCTGTAAATGGTCAGAGGAGCGCCAGTATGATATACTCAAAAACACATTGTCAATTTATCTAAATCGCTCCGAAATCTGTGGAACCTATATTTGGCAGTTTGCTGACTGCAGGGTTACAGATGAAGTATGGGGAATTCAAAGGCCTCGTACTATGAACAATAAGGGTGTAGTTGATGAGTATAGAAGACCTAAGCTTTCTTATTCTATCGTAAAAGAACTCTTTGGGGAAAAATTAGAAGAGAAGTGAACCTCAAAATGTGTCATTCTGAGCGAAGTTAAGAATCTCATTACCCGTAAGACATGACCCTTGAAAAAGTCTTACGGTAGTGTAAAATATTTTGTGTATAGGGGTGGTTTGCCCCATTCTGAAAAGAAATAAAACCATATATTATTTTTGTTAATTACAACATTTACATTTATATTATTGCCAGCTTTGATAACAGCTTCATATTGTGCCTTGTCTTCCATCACAAATGTATCAAAAACATAACTCATATAATCACCCCATTAATTAAAGATAAATACATTATATTACTTTTTTTGGACATAGTTAATAGAATTTAAAACATTTGTTCTTATTTAACTGTCTGTTTGTTGCTATCCAGAGGCAATGTCATTTAGTTAAGCGGTTCATAGCACTAATCATATAGACAGAAGCAATGTCAGCAGTAACCTGGTCAGCAAACTCTTGCGCAACATGGGCTACAGTCTGCAGGGCAACCGCAAAACCCTGGAAGGAGCCGACCACCCCAACCGGGATGTTTTATCCTGATTACGACGGCATTAATAATATCTTCCTTCACAGTATGGCGGTGGGTATGATATACCTATATTTGTAGAGTAATAGAAGGGAAGAAATACATGAATAAGCACAAAAGCAAGGTGCTACTAGTATTTATGGCATTGGGTTTTGTGATAAAGAGATAACCATAGGATGGAATTAGCGAAAGGATAGCCATTATCTATTATTACGGTACTTCATAGGTGTGATGCCGGTATTTTTTTTGAAAGCTCGAATAAAATTATCATAGTCAAAGAAGCCTATTTGATCACAGATCTCCCATACGGTACAATGAGTAGTAATGAGTAAGTCTTTTGCTTTTTTAATTCTATAATTAATAAGATATTCGTAAGGACTGATCCCAATATGTCTTTTGAAAATTCTTGTAAAATAGTATTTAGACAAACATGCTTTTTTTGTGAGATCGTAAAGTGAAATTTTTTTGTGGTAATTTAGATGAATAAAACGAATGACTTTTTCAATTTCGTCAATGTGGTCGTTATATTTATTATTATTCGCTGGACTGAATTTACTGGCTATCAATGAGGATAGTAAAATATTCATCTTGGATGAAGCTTTTACTATAGAGGGAATATCATAACTGTTAGAGCACATTATAACGTCATCTATGCATTGTTCTACATTTATAGTGTTGTTTACCGTAATAAGATTTATTGAATCACCATTTAATAAATCATAATGTGCTTTCGCAGATGTTCCATTAAAATGAATCCATTTAAAGTCCCAGGATTTTTTGGAATATGTTTTATAAAAATGATAGCGATCACAATCAATGACAATTGCTTGACTGGATTCCAGTATGTATTCTTGGGTAGTGTATTTTAAATAACCAGTTCCAGACAGGGTATAAATCAGAAGGTAATTAGCTTGACCTTGTCTTTCGGTATAGTATCCACGGTTGGCAATATAATGACCACATTCGTTGATATAAAAAGGCATACGTTGGCTTATCGTGTTGGGCGTACTAATATACCATGTAGATTGATCGCTTATATCTAGTGAATAATTCAGTTTCACTCAAAACACCTCTCAGAATAGCAATATATGCATTATTAATAGCAACATATAGTGCTGCAGGTATGGATAACTCCTAATATAATTATACATATAATTAAATAATATTTCAATGAAAAGGAGAGAGGCGTGTATACAATGAGTGAATTTCAACGAATCAAGTCAGTAAAAAAGGCACGTATAGGTCTTTACACAGTCGGACTAAAAACCTATTGGAATCAATTTGATGGATTGAGAGAGAGGTTGATTTATTATGGTAAATTTATAGAATCCCAGCTAGATGCGCTTGGAGTAGTACATAATTTTGGATTGGTGGATGACGAGATTACTGGAAGAGAGGCAGGAGAATGGTTGAATTCAAAAAATGTTGACATCATATTCTGTCATTCTGCTACGTACACGACAAGTTCATGTGTATTGCCAGTGCATCAGATCTGTAAGGCACCTGTGGTAATCTTAAATCTACAACCTACGGTTAGGATGAACTATAAAAAAACAACGACAGGAGAATGGTTGGCACACTGTGGAGCATGTCCTGTTCCTGAATTCTCAAATGCTTTTAATCGGGCAGGGATTCAATATCGTATTGTAAATGGATTACTGGGACTAGATCATACGCCAGAGATCTCAGTAACAAATGAAGATACATCAGAAAGAAAAGAAGCAATACGTGCATGGAAGGAAATTAAAGAGTGGGTACAAGCAGCAACTGTAAAACGTACACTTCAACATAGTCGGTTTGGTTTTCTTGGGAACAACTACAGTGGTATGCTTGATATGTACAGTGATTTTACCATGGCTCAGGCACAGATGGAAATCCATGTAGAGATTCTTGAAATGTGTGATTTGGATAGGAGTTTACAATCTGTTACATTAGACGAAGTCAAACAAAAAATGGAGCAAGTAAGGGAATTCTTTGAAATCATTGGAGACTCACCTTCAGATCCAATTGCAAAAAAACCTACAAAGGAGCAGTTGGAATGGTCATGCAAAGTGGCTGCTGCCCAGGAAAAAATGGTCAGAGAGTACGATCTAGATGCCCTTGCCTACTATTATCATGGATCTAATGGGAACCATTATGAAGATGTGCAAAGTGGTTTCATCGTGGGGCATTCTCTATTAACGGCTGCTGGAATCCCGTGTTCAGGAGAAGGGGATCTCAAAACCGCCCTTGCCATGAAGATCTGTGATGTATTAGGTACAGGTGGTAGCTTTTCAGAAATTGTAGCCGCTGATTATAAAGAGGGAACCATGATTCTTGGTCACGATGGTCCATTTCATGTCTCAATCTCTGATGGAAAGCCCATATTACGAGGGATGGGGATTTATCATGGAAAGAGAGGTAGTGGGGTGTCTGTTGAGGCCAATGTGAAGGCTGGACCCGTAACGACCCTTGGTGTAACGCAGACAGGGGACGGTCGAATGAAGATGATTATTAGTGAAGGGGAAGCGGTAAAAGCACCGATACTAATGATTGGAAATACTCAAACACATATACGGTTTGATTGTCCACCGGATGCGTATATGGATCGGTGGTTTGTAGAAGCCCCAACTCATCATTGTGCAATGTCAGTAGGACATAATGCATCGCTTTTTAAGAAGGTTGCAGAATTATTAGGTGTAAATAAAATTATCGTGTAGATGGAGGGAGATTCATATTGCAAAGAGAAATCGATATGCGTGGACATGGAAGATTAAAGAAGAATATCTGGATGAATATGTTAAAATGCACTTGGAACCTTGGCCTAGGCCCCTCCCATTTATTCCACAGTGCCTTGACAGCACCCAGCTTTGATATATTAGTGCCAAACAATACTAAAACGAAGGGATGCCATCGTTCAATATTTATTGCGGACAGTCTGTAAACCCATTTGATGACAAGGGTATGGAAATGCTTTCTCAATATATTATCAGAGCTCCAATATCACAGGAACGGATAACCTGTACAATTTGAAAAAGCAACTTATTCAAACTTTTTAAGAGCGTTCAAACAGGAGTTCGGTCTTCTTCCCAAACAGTACTACAATAGAATAGTACTGCTTGAAAAGAGTTATAAAACGTAAAATCGTTTTTCATAAGAATAAAGCTAAATACATTTAATGTCAATAAGTGACGATGGTCAGTGAAGCGGATAAAATTGTCATATATCTTGAAAAAACACCAAAATAAAAGTATAATAGGTAAAAAGTCGTGGAAACATTACAGATTTGTGCATATATAATGTTGATCTTTTTAAGGAGCGGATTGACCGGAAGGAAACCTTTAATAGGTGTTACACCTGCCTATGATTATGATAGCGGTGAAACAAGCAGTAAAAAAGGATATTGCGAGGCTGTAAACAAGGCAGGCGGAGTGGCGATGCTGTTTTCCGTTTCTTTGGATGAAGATGTTCTAACGGAAGCTTTTATGCGCTGCGATGGTTTAGTGGTAACAGGAGGGCCTGATATTAATCCTCAATACTATGGAGAAAAGAATATGCCGTTTAACGGTAAAATATCTCCCTATAAAGATTATATGGATGATTTTATGATAAAAAAAGCTTTTGAGTATAATAAGCCGGTACTTGGAATATGCAGGGGAATACAATCCATAAATGTTGCGCTTGGCGGGACGCTGTATCAGGATGTCCATGTGCAGGTAAATGACAGAGAAATTATTCAGCACAGGCAGGAAGCTCCTTATTGGTATCCGATACATAAAATTGAAATTATTAAGGATTCAATAGTATGGAATTCTTTTAAGTCAGACAGTATAGGGGTAAATTCGATACACCACCAGGCTATTAAAGATTTGGCTCCCAGTTTTGTCGTGACATCCAGGGCATCTGATAGTATTATTGAGTCCATAGAACATATTGAGCATAACTTTTTGGTGGGTGTTCAATGGCATCCTGAGAGAATGTGGGAGCAAAGCCCAGTTTATTTAGGTATATTTGAAAAATTTATAGAAGCATGCAAAGCATAAATCTTAATGTAAAAACACCTGTATGAAAATGTCCTTAATCAAGTTCCGCGCCGACAGTGGGTATTCCCAAGCGATTGCGTCCCTATTTCATGTATGACCGTAAACTGTTGGGTAAACTAAGCCTGTGTGCCTGGAAGGTTTTATCAGAATACCTGAAGCAGGGTGTGACTGTG
>CAZANH010000158.1:0-1892 GCA_964486515.1 uncultured Eubacteriales bacterium | reverse complement strand
TGGACATAGGTGAAATAATACCGGCAGATAGAATAAGTGATGTAGAAGGACCTAAACGTGTAGATTACAGTGAGAGATATGTACGTAAGGAAGATGTCTGAAATGTTATAAAATAACTCAATGTCTATTTGGTCCAATTATGGTCTAATATTTTTATGAAATTGTGTAAATTATTGTTGCATTCTGGTAACACAATGGTATAAGTGTATGGTTTACATAAAAAAGGAACTTGATTTATCTGCTTTACGTCTATATAGCTAAAGTGTTTTCAAAAGTGAAAATATAAAAAAAGGAGTTGGCTTATTATGAATAAAATGATAAAAGTAAGAATAATCATAACATTACTTGTTTCTTTTTTGGTTTTATCCGGGTGTTCAGTTAATTTAAACAATGGGGAAGAAAACAGCGAGGCTGTGGATTTGATGTCACAGATTGGCAGCAGTTCATGGCCTGAAGCTCCCGACAGCATTGATACCGGTTTCAAAAAGTCGGTACTTGATTTTTCCTGGGAACTGTTTCAATTATCTTCTGCAAATAAGGACAATATAATGATCTCACCTGCATCAGTCTATCTTGCGTTGGGGATGGCCTATAACGGTGCGGACAGTGAAACCCGCCAGGCTATGACTGATGTACTGAAAATTACGGGGATTTCTCCTGAAGATTTTAATAGGTCATGCCGCGATTATATTTCCATATTGAATACCATGGGAGAAAAGACCGAACTTTCTATTGCAAATGCCATATGGTACAGAGAGGGATATAATCCGGCTGAGGATTTCTTGCGAAAAAATGCCGACTATTTTGCAGCTTCAGTCAAAGCACTGGATTTTAACACTCCTGATGCTGTAAAAACCATAAATGGCTGGGTTAAAAAGGAAACACATGATACAATTGATAAGATTATTGACAAGATTAACTCGGATGTAGTCATGTACCTTATGAATGCCGTATACTTTAAATCCGACTGGCAGCAGCAGTTTTCCGCATCTGATACAAAAGACGGCATTTTTTGGAATGATAAGGGAAAAGTAACCGCCCTGTACATGAACCGAACAGGCAACATGGATTATATAGACACAGATGGCATAGAAGGTGTTCTTCTGCCTTATGATGACGGACGTTTCAGCTTTTTTGCCCTGCTTCCTGAAGAAGGAGAAAACATCCGTACCTTTATTAAAAAAATGGACGGAGAAAAAATATTCGAATACATGGATTCCGTTAGGAATGGCCGAATAAGCCTTTCACTGCCTAAATTTGAAACAAGGTATGAAGACAGCCTTAAGGATGAATTGACACATATGGGCATGGGAGTTGCCTTTGAGCCGTATAAAGCAGATTTCTCACTTATGAATGCCAACCGCCAAAAGGACCTTTTTATAAGTGAGGTAAAACATAAAACCTATTGCCGTGTGGATGAGCAGGGAACCGAAGCATCTGCCGTAACATCCATAGAAATTTCAATTACCAGTATGCCGGCCGAACCGCAGATCAAGATTGTTTTTAACCGTCCGTTTGTATATGGCATAGTTGACACAGTAACCCTCTCACCGCTTTTCCTGGGCGTGATGGATAATCCGGCCGATTAATCATATGTTCTACAGAAATGTTGGCTGCGGAGAACATAACTTCAATTTAAGGCCTGACCTTGTGACTCCGGAATCTATGTGTATGTTTAACCGTCCGGAAGGGAATAACATAATTGAAAGGATACAGGTGTCTGAAGGTTTTGAAAGGATAAAAACTTCTGGGGGGTCATTTGCAAACTTCCTGCAAAACCTGCCTCTCAAGCCCCACGGTTCAATTAGGATAAAGCAGTTCACTGTAGACTATATACTGAAAAACGGGAGGTTGTTATGAAAAGAACTTCATGTGTTTTTTTAATGGTAATT
>CAZANH010000157.1:0-2776 GCA_964486515.1 uncultured Eubacteriales bacterium | reverse complement strand
AAGTTCCAGACCTCCCTTGAAATGTTTGTACCGTGTGACCGGAACATCGGAAGGAAGGCGCCATATTGAAACCATCTAACATAAAGCTCCCTGAATCCCATATCATCACAACCGTTATCATACTCACCATCCATAAACCATAAATCATCATTGTTTGAAACAAAAAAGCCTCCAATGTCAAGTGTCCACTTGGGAGCTCCGGATGCGGTAAAATTAAGTCCCTCTGCTATCTGCTTCCGCATAGTGTCCCATGTGGAGGAAATGTCCCCTGACCATACAACTGTTCCATACCTCTGCTGACCGGGATAGTGGGAGCGTGTCAGGTTCACTACCCTCTTACTGCTGACTTTTCTCTGTCCCTCATATATTCCCTGCGAATGCTTCAGTGAGAATGCGTTAATATGTTCAGGGTCCATATATTTTTTGAATTCCGAAGTGCTTTCAATCATATGTTTGTACGGGGGCCTTTTTGAGGCTCCATGCCAGTCGTTTTCAAATGGTTCAGCACAGTCACACCACCATGAATCAAGTCCATATTTGAAAATTCCCTCATAGCACTGCTCCCAGAATATCTCCCTGGCTTTTTTCATAAAAGGGTTGTAGGTTGAGTTGTTGCCCAGCATGCATTTGTTTTCAACAAGCTGTCTCTGGTTTGGCCCATTGCCGTTCATATTTGGCCAAATGGATATCATCAGCTTTACATTGCGTTTGTGCAGGTCATCCATTAATTTGCCGGGATCAGGGTACCTGGTTTTGTCAAACCACTTTTCACCCCAGTAATTTTCTTCCCAATAGCGCCAGTCCTGTACAATACAGTCCAGGGGAACATGCCTTTTCCTGTATTCATCCACTATGTCCAAAAGCTCCTGTTGGGTCTTATACCTTTCCTTGGACTGTACGTAACCATATGCCCACCTTGGAAGCATCGGTACCTGTCCCGTCAGCTGCCTGTAACAGGTAATTATTTCGTCAAACCCAGGGCCGTACATGAAGTAGAAATCCATTTCGTCATCAATTTCCGTCCAGTAATATGAACCATGGTGGTCATCGTGAAAAACACCAAGGGAGTACGAATCCCATAGAAATCCGTAACCATTGGTGGATATGAACATGGGACACGCAATATTCATATTCTGCTGGTAAAGATACCGATACCGGTCCCTGTAGTTCAGAATACCTTGATTACCCTGACCCAGACCATATATTGCTTCTCCATCATTGAAAACAAATTCAAGCTTCGTGGAGTACGCCTTCCTGTCTTCCCTGTATCCGGCAGGTTCCACCTTTGCCTGAATACCATCTACCCCAAGATTTGCGGTGATTTTGGATTTTTCATCAAAGTATGATTTATAGACAGGGGTCTCCATTAAATACTTTCCACCCTTGTCAGGTTCCTTTACCAGGAGTTTTCCATCAGCATCCCTCCACACAAAGGCAAGATTATCCCTGTTTATTTCAAGCTGGACATGTTCCGTTAGGAATACCAGCTTGTCATCATATTCACGTATGCTGCATTCTGGTGGAATCAGGCTGTTCTCAACTATCATCATGCTTTTTTTACTGCTGAATTCATCCCTGCCGGTATACCTTGAATGTATTATGGACGGTGTTACGGCAGTAATCTCGAGCATGTAGTCCCTTGAGTTTATAAAAAGAGTATTGTTATCCTGCCTGTAATTAATTATTTCATTTCCGGACGGCACTTCACTGCTTTTCATTAATGGAAATCCCCTTGAAACCAATATTCTTAAACTGTGAAATATTGTATCATTTTACTGCTTATAATACAATGATGGTGAATCACATCGATTACATCGAACCTTTGGGCCCGGAATAACGTGATATCATAAAAAAACTGATTAAATACATAATGTTACCATATTTATAAAGGGAACAAGGATATTTAATTGATTTTTCAATAATTCCGGTTTTTATATGTAGTAGGGCTGATCCCTTCATGTTTTTTAAAACATTTGCTAAAATAGTATATGTCGTTAAACCCGGATCTCTCTGCAGTTTCAGTTACATTAAAGCCTTCAGTTAACAACTCTTTAGCTTTTCTTATACGGATACCCACAAGATAGTCAATTGGTGATTTTCCGGTTACTTCCCTAAAAATACTCGTAAGAACTGAATAAATCAAAGAGTCTCGAAAACAGATATCTGTCATTTATTTTTTCAATTGTATTGAATGGAAGTTCTATATTTTCAAGTTTCCATCCACTATTGTCCGGTACTGGACAGGTATATACAAAATTCACTGCAAAGCATTTCATAAGGTTTTTGGGATATGTAACTCCCCAGCGGAGGTCTCCCGATTTAAAATAGACAATATTGCCTTTGCCTGCCTTGTATTCTTTCCCATTGCATCCAAACAAAGCTTCACCGTCATATATGAGTATCATATTATGATATTTGTATAAACTTTTTTTAATATGCCAGGCAGGTGTACATATTCTCTCAACCACATGGGTAAAATATGGTGTAATATACTGGTAAAGTTTGAATCTATCGAATTCCATCAAGGCAAGGCTATAATAAAAGAGGTAAAACGTGATTGTGAAATGGCAAAAAAAACCAGGGGGCTTAACTTGTATACAGCAGGTTCAATCAACAACGGAAGCCTCCTTGGAAGTATGAGAGCTATCATGTATGCTATTCAGAATTATGGAAGGTATTAATTCTTTTTATACCTGATATTTTTACCCTTGCCCAAGACTTGGATAAAACCTTTATCTGACAGCTTTTTTAACACCCTTACTGCCATAGCTTGTGA
>CAZANH010000156.1:0-9201 GCA_964486515.1 uncultured Eubacteriales bacterium | reverse complement strand
TATCAGGCAACGGCATTTTGTGAATCACTCATAGTAATAATTTTCAATTATACTATGGTTTATTTTATATAGCACTAAAGTGCTATATAATTGCATTTATTTATTTCACCGAAAATAACATGATAGTAAGTATGCATATTGTCGAACACGAAAAACTCTATCTTCCTTTCCACATCACTGTCTACCTTGTAATAGAAAACCGGCTGCCCCACTTCGTCCGCGATTTTCACCATATCTGCAATGCAGTTGACACTGATATTTTCGGAAAGATGATATTCTATGGTTTGCTCCAATCCGGCAAGCCTTTCGGAGTATTCCTTGAAAATAACGGCAATTTGCTTTTCAAAGCTATCGGGTACGGGAGCCTTCTTGATGCAGGAAATAATAATTATCAATATGAGCATTATAAAAGCCCCGGCAAAAAGCAGTATAACCTTTCCGGTGTTAACGGGGATACGGCTCCGGACCTTTCCCGAAATTCTTTTTTCTCCGGTAGCCGTTGGCTTCCCTTCCATTTTAAAAACACTTCTCCCAACCGGAATAATAATATTTGGGCTTAAGCTGTCCTCTAAAACCTTATCTTCGGCGGATGCAGTGGTAAATACGTTGAATACCACTTCTAAAACTACGGGGGCATTGACCTCGGAATCCAGATATATGTTTTGAGCCAAAATTGAATAGTCCGAAAGCTCAATTTGTATATTTTCTTTAATATTAAAACTTGAGTTTTCTTCCTTGTGTGTCTTTTCGGGGACAAGCACATATTCCTTACTCCAAAGCACTTCATTTTCACTGCCGTGAAGACCCTTCAGGTAAGCTTTGACACTGTATTTGGTCTCAATTCCGGCATTAAAACCAGAGGTATAGTCATATGCCAGTACTACATTCACATAATCAATATACCTTGCCACATAATATTTCCCACTTCCAAGTACCCTTTCATCATACATAATATTGGGACTTAAATGGACCGCATAATCAATTTCGGCTTTGCTCTTATATGAATAGCGGACAATATCAGATTCATCGTACCGGGTATACGAAAGCTCATAAACGGCAAAAACTGACATTAAAATAAGTAAAACTGCTCCAATTGCCATAAGCACTATCTTTTTGGTCCTGCTAATCTCCACTTTATCACTCCCGCCTGCTTAAAATCCTACCTGTTCTCTTGGTACTTTGTCAACCGTTTTAAATATTATGCTCACAATCCCTATTTTAGGTATGACAGTCAGCATCTTGCCCTTCACCTGTCCCGTGGTTACAGGCGCAGTATCAGGAGCACTGTTGTTATCCCCTTTTGTCCTGAATCTTCCTGACTCGTCAATATCAATAATCCTGTGTATTACAAACACTTCTCCCGTCCAATACTGGATTACATCCCCTTTTTTTACTTTGTTGCCATCCATTTTCTGCATAATTGCCACATCACCCGGATAAATCACCGGTTCCATGCTGCCTGTGAGTATAACCGTAGGAAACACGGGAAACACTCCTACGGCAAACCAGATAATTGCAATGGAAATAATGCTGACAGAAATCCAGGAGTAAGGTTTTTCAGTCTTTTGCTCCCTCAGCTTTATTTCTTTTGACTTCTTCTTGTATTCTTGCCTTAGAATAATAATAAAGGCCACCGGTGTTATTATCCCTATGAACGCTTTGGTAATCCATGTCAAATCAGGAAGTACAGGTGACAGCCAGACGGGAAAGCTTGTAATTGCCGTGTAAATCATCGCAGGGTAAGCCCCGCCTATATATACTATATATGTAAGCAGTATGCTATTCATAATCTCGGGGAAAGCAAACTCACCCATATATTGTATAGCCTGCTGCCAGTTTTGAATACCGGCGAGTATTCTTAAGTTAAGCCTGCAAAGAGCAAATACTACTACAATAACTGCGCTGAACAGAAAAACAAATTTCTTTTTCACACGGTTTACCGCATAGTTCCTCACCCATTCCATCATTATTATTACGCTGCCAAACCCCCACATATTCATAAGTATTCCCTTTAGGTTTTTTGCATAAGGGCTCGCACCTATCCCGTCAATGAATCCGCCTGCAAAATAAACCGACAAATGCACAATGCCAAATATTGCGCTCCATATCAATATGAACCTTTGCAGCTTCAATTTACCTTTAAATCTGCACTTTGGTTTATTCCACACGTAACAGGAAAGTGCCAACCAAAACAGCGGTTTGACAATGTATAAATAAACAGTTGAACCTGTAAGTGAAGGTAAAACCTTATTGCCAACACTCATCCATATAGTTATAAAAAAAATAATTGCTATTATTTCCCGCTCTCTTTTCCCCATATATTCATCCTTGTAAGTATTCCTTATCTGCCCTCTTAAAAATATTGGAGTTTAAAAATTCAATATCAAAAGTCGTACCGGAATCTTTTTCTCCGGCAATACTAATACTCCCGTTAAAAACCCTCACCAAGCTTTTTATGTTATATAAACCGAGACCATTCTTTTCCCGTTCCGCTTTTTCAATATTCAGCCCTATACCGTCATCTTTTATTGATAAAAAGGTCTTTTCGTCGGATATATTCATTTTAATCCATACATATCTGCATTTTGCATGCTTGATTGCGTTTCCGGTACATTCGGTAATAATCCTGTATAATGCTTTTCTGGCCCCCAAAGAAAGATTATCCGGACTTCCTTCCATTTCAAGGCTTATACTAACTCCACTTAGTCTTTCCATGTCCTTGAGGTAGTTTTGCACACTCTCTTTAAAATACTCTATCTGCTGCTTTTTACTGCTTAAATTATATATGGTGGAACGCAAATCTTTAAGCGAACTCTGAATCGTCTCCATTATGAGCGTCATCTGCTCTTTTTTTGATTCATCCGAGCTCTCTTCCCATTTGTTTATAGTATCATAAGCAAAACAGGACATTGCAAACAGCCTCTGTACAACACTGTCATGTATATCATCCGCAATACGGTTCTGCTCATCTGCAATAATCAGTTCGTTATTGACTATTTCATCTTCAATTTTCTCAAAAAAAGTCGCTCCAAGCTGTGAAATCAAAAGAAGGTTTGCTTCGTATTCATTCTTAGCCCGGTAGTATTCCTTTTCCTGTGTTAAAAATCCAAAGGTTCCGTAATTTCTTATATTCGACACACGGATAAATACAGCCACAATCCCTTTTTCAATGTTAAACTCCGCAACATGCCTTTCCGAAACATCAAAATCTATATTATCCGCCTTTTCAATGATTTTCTTCCTTACATCCTTGCAGATATCATGCAAAGCTATCAAACAGTCACTTTTACCACAGTCTTCAAGTATGAAAAAGACATTGCTCGCCGGAGATATCCTGCCGGCAAAGTCAAGGATTATGTTTATTATCTCACACTTGTCCCTCCGTTCTGAAACAGTCTGCACCGCATCATACATGAAAAGCATGTCCTGTATCATTCCCTTAATCCTTGTATTGTAGGATATCAAGTCTTTATATGCGTTTTTTAATTCCTCACGGTTATCCATTATTCTCCTGTGATACTCAAAAAGTATATTTACAAGTATCAACAACAGTATATAGCTTAGTATGATGTTTGAATTAAACAAAAGATATTCCCTGATGCCCAAAAAACTTTCCATAATATACCCAATGACACACAATAAGATTAAATTTGAAGCAAGGTACAGCATTTTCTGTCTGGAGTGCAAATAATATGAAATGATGAGTAAAGGGTTTAAAAAGCACCATATAAAAGGGCTGCCAAGCCCTCCTGTATAGAGCATCAGAAATGCTATACCGACAATTTCTATCAGCAGGAGGATATGCAACCTTGCACTCATCCTGTAGCTTATTTTGTAAAGATAATGCAAAAGGAATGTCGCAACAATAACGCATAATGCCATGGCTATCATAACTGAAACATTATACTGCTCAAGTATACCGCGAACCATATAAATTATTACAGTAAGAAAAACCGATATGAAACGATATGATTCAATCAGACTAGTAATATTATCCTTTGTAATTTTTTTAAACAATTCATATTTCCCCTTATGAATTTATCCATCCTTTATCAATTACACCATTGTCGCAAAGCTCCTTGATTGAATCCTCCATTGTTGTCATTCCAAGAACTCTGCTTGCCCTTAACAAAGTAGGAATCTGATAAATTTTATTTTCAATAATAAGGTTTTTCACAGCCTGATTCGCAAGCATAACTTCCAGAGCAAGCCTTTTTCTTATGTCGGCTATCCCGGGAAGCAGACGCTGTGACACAATTGCTTGAAGAACACTGCCAAGTAAAATTCTTATATGATTTCTTCTTTCTTCCGGAAACATCTCGGTAATATAGTTAATGGTTGAAACCGAATCAACGGTTTGCAGTATCGCAATGACAAGATGCCCGTTTTCCGCTGCTGAAAAAATAAGGGAAAACATCTCTGCATCCCCGGCATAACTGGTCATTATTACGTCCGCATCTTGATTCATAGCTGATGACAAGCCTTCCGCGAAGCTACCGACATCAATTCCCACTTCTTTTTGGTTAATAATTGACTTATCATGTTTATGCAAATATTCAATCGGATTTTCAACGGTAATTATATGGCATTCCCTTGACATACTGATTTCCTTTATTATGGCTGCAGCAGTAGTGGATTTCCCACTGTTTTTGTTGCCGCATATCAGTATAAGACCACTTTTCCTCTCGCACAATTTAATTACTTCAGATGGTAATCCCAACTCTTCAGGTGTCTTCATAAGCTTGTCAAGCAATTTAATATTTACAGCAAAGGAATTCCTCTGTTGATAAATATTTGCCCGCATCCTGCCAATGTTTTTGATTACAACAGTCGCACATGTGTAGCGCTTAGCCTCAAGCCTTTTTTTATATTCATCATTCAGCATTTCACTTACCAGATTGTTAATATCATCTGGCCTGGCCATCCTGAACTCTGTAACATATATAAGTTTTCCCTCAATCCGAACAGCCGGAACAGCCCCTGCTGTGAAATGGATATCAGTGACATTTCTGCTTTTTACGGCTTCAAGTATTCTTGATATAATATTTATTGTATACATGCAGCACCCCTCAAAACCAAAACTTTTCAAATACTAATCAGGATATCTTTTTTAAGATCCTGTCCAAAAATATTATTGCAATATTTGGATCAAATTGTGTCCCGCTGTTACCCAAAATTTGCGTATGAAATATTTACACAAATTTTATTCCAAATTCATCCATAATTCTGTTGAATTTTATGACGAATCTGTAAATCCATATTCATATTCTACCATTTTTCTCACCGCCTTTCAAGGAAAATTTGATTTTTATTTTTTCACCATTTATTCTATTAATCTTATACCCGATAAAATATTTAAAAAAAATATTATAATTGCTGCCACGTTTTTGAAATCAATAATCATAATTATTTTATCATTGGTTGTTATTCTATCGCTTTTTCTAAAAACTTATCAAAGAAATACGTAAGAAAAATAATCTTACCCAGATTGATTTCGGCAAATTATTTAACCTGAATGACAGCACAATCTCGCTTTATGAAAGCAACAAAAGAGCGCCTGAATATAATTTACTGGTTAAAATAGCCGATAAGTTTAATGTAACAACAGACTGGCTGCTTGGAAGAGTAGACGAACCCGACCTCATTATACATGAAGGTACAATTCTGCCTTACGATTTGAAAGAAATTGGCGTTGAATACTTAAAACTATGTAAGGAAATAAAAAATAAAGAAATAAAACCAAATGCAGTAAACGAAATAATGAATAACTGATTTTATACTTCCAACAGTGAGAAAAGGTCAATTAAGCATATTCAAAATCTCACCTATGTCCGTTACAGGATAACTGCAGGCAATGTCTGGAATAGTCATAATTATCACTCCAAAACAGTTATTTATATTTATTTTACCAACATTTCAAAGTATATATTCAGTATAAAAGTTGGGATAAATTTATTGACAAAATAATAGTAGGTACTGTTAATATATATCGAATGTCGTTTTTGAATGATGATATAATTCTGTATTTCAAAAAAATTGCCGGTGAAGAGAAGATTGGATACCAGACCTTATTGAATTCGGCGTTAAGGTGATATCGGCTGGTATTTTGCACTGGCTCTGCCTCCTGCTGGTCTAGACCCGATTAAGAGGTTAAGTATTTTTCTTATTTACTCCGAGAGCATCCAATAATGCTTCCTGTAGTAGTTGAGAACAATTTATATTGCTGTCTTTCACCATATCGTTCAGCCATTTTGGCAAAGTCAATGTCTTGTTCACTGCCCGATTCTCGATTGATGCTCTTGCAAGAGGCATCCAAACATCAATCAACATCAGTATCTGATTTTTTTCCACTTTAATTTCTTTTACTTGCGTAGGGGAAGGTATGTCTTCTCCATCCTTTTCCATGGTATATATGTTTAGCTCAAGCGCTCCTTTTGCACGCTCAATAGCCTTTTCTTCAGTTGCCGCACAGGTAAAGCATCCTGGTATATCCGGAAAATTTACAGTGATTCCGTCATCAGAATAGTGTAATATAGCAGGATATACATATCTGTTTTTTTTCATTATTTTACCTCCAATTCTGCTTGCTTAATTATTGACTTGATTAATTCGTGCGAAAGATTATTCTCAGGATGAACTACTGTAACCTTATTTTTTTTTACGGGATGTTTAAATTGATGATGATCTCCATGAGTTTCATATAAATACCATCCGTCATCTTTGAGTATTTTTATTATCTCCCTTGAAGAATAAGCTTTCATATTATCTCCTTTGAATATATAGTAACACATGTTTAAACAAATGTCAATTGTGTTAAGTAATAAATTTCAAGCAGAGATGTGAATCATGTATAATGATGTCAGTTTTTAATTGGTGTTAAAGTCGAGCCCGCCGATGTTGTATTCATACAGGAACACCTTAAATTAATGTCAAAGCTGGTCCATGGTTTCATTATCAATTAAATATATATTTCCACTTATTTTTACTTTTTCCACAGCCCTTTTCGTATAACCAGCCTTAGAAAAAATATAATAAAATATATTCTTATATTTAAATATTCTGGCTTTATTTATTAATTCTTCGATAACATCAACATCCGTTTTTTGATTTTTATACTTGCATTCGGCAAATAAGATATCTTCCTTTGACATGGCGACAATGTCTATTTCTTCTTCACTCCTGCTTAATCTGTTGTTTCCCCACCACTTTCCGATTTTATCGAATACAAAAGGCGCCTCTCCCCTGATATTCTGCTTGATCAAATATTCCCTGCATATATCTTCATATGTCCCGGAAACATATTCATTCAAGTAAGGTTTTATCTTGTTTTGTGTCAAGCGGTGTCCTTCATTAGTTTACTTATTGCTTATCCCCAAATACTCTTTCAACGCACTTTGCATAACCTGAGAAAAATTTACCTGCTGCTTTTCTGCGAGTTCTTTTAACCACGATGGAAGAGTAATATTGGTTTTCACTGCTTTATTATCCATCTCATTTTTCACAATTTCAGGGAAGATAGTAACAGGTGCAATAACAGAACCTTCCGGTATGTCTATAAATGGTGGAGCGGTAGGAGCAGGAATCAGATCTCCGTCTTTTTCCATACCCCACAAATGTAATCCAAGTGCTTCAACAGCCATAACTTGTGCATGCTCGAAATTATTTCCCATAGAAACGCAACCTGGCAAATCAGGAAAATATACTCCGAAAGCTCCATTAATGGAAGGTTCAAATACAGCAAAATAAGTAACTTTTTTCATATTAATATGCCTCCTTTATATTTTCACTATAATACTATGCTATTTCAATCCTGCCTGCTTCAATATGCTGTTAAGTGTTCCTGATGGTATATCTCCCGGATGAGATGCAATGGTCACTTTGCCAGGTTTGGTTGGATGAACCAATTGAATATGTGAGCCTTTTGAATCCTTCTTCACCCAACCATCACGATATAATGTTTTCAGGATTTCCCTAACAGTCATATTTTATCTCCTTATACACTAATTATACGCCCGAATTATACGTATGTCAATTTAATTATAGCCTAATTTATACGTGCTATTATTACCCTTTCACAAAGTGCAAGGATATAGTCATTGTGTATAATCTCAATGTAATATCAATATCCTTAAAAACACTCACCAGCTTTTCGTTTTTTTCAATCGGTGAATATTCATAAAAGTATACCGAAACTGATTCTACAGGTGCCAGAGGACCTTCAAAAAGTCTTATAACTTCGGCCAGTGTGATGTTTTCAGGGCTTTTTGCAAGCTTATAACCTCCTTTTGTTCCTCTTATGCTTTTAACATAACCGGTGCTTTTGAGCAGCAGTAAAATCTGCTCAAGGAATTTTTTCGGTATATCGTTCCGTTCCAATAATTCCGCTATTTTCATCACTTCTTTTTGATAATTCCTTACAAGGTCAACAAGCGCCATACACGCATATTCACTCTTTTTGGACATTTTCAACTCAAACACATCCTGCCTGTCATTCTACTTTAAAATTTAAGCATTAATGTAACAAATTTATTATACTCTCGTATTAGTTTTCGAAAGTTCGTATTAGTTTTCAATAGCTCTCATCATCTGGGGTGTGTTAGTTTATGTCAAAGCTTTTTTTGTCTGCTTTTTATAACTTATATACTTAATTCTTCTTACCGTTTCAACTAGTTGTACATTATGCAAAGTTGGATGATGAGAGCCCATAGATACGAAACATTTCAAATTTTAACTTTGCATAAAATTTTACCTTCGATATAATTAGCACAAAACAATAGTAGGTAAATTTTATGCAAAAGGACATTAATTCATCATTCCCAGTACTTGTACAGAAAAATTACTTGAATAATTTATGAGCGTTAGGGAATCAATTGTTGCCTTCTTCTATATATTTCTTTATAAGTGGTATTGTTTCCTGCCTTAATTCGGGTGGTACCCGGTACCGTTGCGAGGAACGAGCTCCTTCCTCACTTTCACCTGCCGCAATATCTTTCCCAAGATCTTGAACAGCTTTTTCAACAAGTTTTTCAATATTTTCAGCTGTTATATCCCTGTCAAAATTTTCTTCAAAATATTCATAAGAAAAAAGCGTATTATGTAGTGTATTGTTTAACTGGAACAGTACTGCCACTGTTATAAACAAAAACGCTACAATTACAAGTAATAAAATCTTAAAAAACCTTAAAACAAACATTTATGTAT
>CAZANH010000155.1:0-14345 GCA_964486515.1 uncultured Eubacteriales bacterium | reverse complement strand
TTATATTATTGTCAATACATGAATAAGAATTATTTTTACGTTTATATAACAGTGTTTCAAAGAATTTAGAGCATGGGCATATAAATACTTATCAATAAGTGCATGTGTAATAATATGCATATATGTACCTAATATTAGTTCTGCCAGAATTGAGAGAAAACGCCTCAGAGCCTTAATTATCGCGCTTAGAAGCGCTATAATGATCGTCTTATGCTATAAATTTTAGGGGTAATTTAATCCCATGAAAATCTATGATTAATTCTTTTCACGAAATTTTTTTTCAATAAGTTCTATACGAATATTATTCTTTGCCAGTTCTTTTTGAGTGTTTTTATAAAGGGTTTCGAACCGAAACAGTTTTTCTTTCAATTCAGACTGTAAAACCTGTAACTTTTCCATATTTCCCTTTATTTCCTCAATGGTTTCAACTGTAAATGTTTTGAAGTCATTAAATGAAAGTGATTCTAATTTTTCTGTTTTATCCTTGTAAAATGCCATTTTAAAGCCGCCGGCCAGAGTTCCGGGAATTACATCGATTATGTAATCATCTTTTTCAGTTATGATATTTGTCCTGTAGTGAAGGCTCAGAAGCTGCCGGCCTGCGTTAAAATTGCTGCGGGAAGGCCTGGCCCATGTTTTCCCGTTATCTTCGGAAAAACAGTAATAGATAATATCATTTCTTACCCAGTAACATATTAATTCATTGTTGATATATAATAAATGCATATTTTTGAACTGATTTACCGAAGAATGCAAAATGACTGCATCAGTCCAAAGATTTCTACCCTGTATCTTCTGCATATATATAAGCTTATATATTTCTCTTCCGTTTGATTTTTTTGTACATTGACAGGATATGTGAAGTATATCTTTTCTGTCATGGATTAATGAAATATATTTGCAATTTCCGGTGCATCCTGTTAAAGGTGAAAACTCACTCCAGGCATTATGCTGATTCATGAACTTCTTAAAACCTGGTTTAGTATTCTTGCCATCGGAAGGGGTATAAAATGCATAAATACTGCCGGAACTGCCGGCTGATATGCTAAAAGGTTTTATCCCTTCTGCCTGACTGATATAATCCACAGCTGCAGGATTTGAAACGCTTTTGTCTGAATATATTTGATGTGTTAGTAACAGGGAATTTCTATGACGCAAAACATAAAAAATATGAAAAGAATTATATATTGGAATTATGTTAAGATATTTATCGTACTGCGTTGGTTGCTTGCTTTTTAAAACTGGAATTTCCGAAAAAGATTGAACTTTGGTATCTGCAATTAATAAAGAAAGATTTCCCTGATGATCCTGAAATAATATTATTATCCTGTTGCTGTTATCAATACATGCATTAAACGCCGGATGTATGTCTTTTTTTATTATATATGGGTCGCTCCAATGATTTCCGGGTGTTAACCCGGAAAAAATAAGGCCATATTTATCTTCATAACGGAGGCTTTGTATGTTATTATCCGACTGTTTGAATACAAACAGAGGTTTATTTGAATCAAATATAAAAATCACCTCATCCAAACCTGGGTTTGTTTTATGTATATGTTTAAAAATAATCACGTATTCCCCTTATTTGCAAAATATTCCGTTTATACAGGTAGCAAAATAAAAAAGGTAACATATTATGAAAATGAGGGGAAATCAAAAAATATGAATGAAGGGGGATTTTAATATGGATCACGCTCATGACCAAACCAAACCGGGTTTGATAAACGAAAGAGATTTATGCAAGTTAAGAGAAGCGGTATGTACGCAGGTTGAAAAGGTTTATGATTCCTGTGAGGAAAAAGATTGTATAGAAGATGCAAAGGTTTTATTCAGATATCCTGAAAAGATCCAAAGGATAATCAATAAGGCAATAAACGTTAAATGCAATAAGGCAGAAGTACTTTATGTATATGCTGATATTGAACCGGTACCTTTCAAGAAAGGATTTTACACGGTTGATGTAAAATATTTCATAAAGGTGATGCTGAATTTCTTCGTGCCTGACAGCGGTTTCAAGAAAAAAATTATTACAATACCGGGTCTTGTGTTATTTGACAAAAAAGTTGTACTGTTCGGTTCGGAAGGCAATGTAAAAATATTTAAGGCAACTTATGTCAGGAATGGGATAGACAAACCGGTTGACTCAGCTCTTCAGCAGGATAATATGCCAATTTCCAAAATTGAGGTGGCTGAACCTATTTGCCTGGAAGCAAAAATTGAAGACCTGCTGGATAAATGCTATGATGAATGCTGCTTTGTGAATAAGGTTCCAAGAAGTGTAGAAGAAAGTATGGATGAAGAGAAGGAGGAAGACTACAGAAGTATTGATGCTGCTGGAGCAGAAGAAGTTGAAAATGCTAAAATACCTCGCAGGAGGGTTGTTGTAACACTGGGACTTTTCTCCATAATCAAGCTTGTAAGATATGTACAGCTTCTTGTACCTGTATTTAATTTCTGTGTTTCCAATAAGAAATGTACATCATCTGTGGATGATAATGCCTGCGATTTGTTTGATAATATTGAGTTTCCTGATGATGAATTCTTCCCGCCCCAAAAATTTGATTTCCCGGGGGCAGAGGAACAGGAACGCGCTTTTCAGGAAAAATCAGAATCAAATGAGTAAGGTTATTAAACCGCAGAAAAAAGGGATAATATCTAAAACAGACAAGACAACTAATCCCTGAATGTTGCAGGGGCGGATTTAATATCCGCCCCTGTATATATTGCTCCATTCCCCTTATGGTGCTTTACAATATAAAAGCAATCTGTTAAAATTTCATAAGTAGTTTACGAAATATACGTGAATATATAATAACATATAAGAAGGGGGTTCCGATATGAGGCTTTATAACACAATGACGGGGAAAAAAGAGGAGTTTGTACCAATTGAGAAAGGTAAGGTTAGAATGTACTCCTGTGGTCCCACAGTCTATAACTATTTTCATATTGGAAACGCAAGGCCGTTTATAATATTTGATGCATTGAGGAGATATCTTGAATACAGAAATTTTGAAGTAATATTTGTTCAGAATTTTACGGATATAGACGATAAGATGATAAAAAGGGCAAATGAAGAAGGAATAAAAGTAAGTGAGCTTGCGGAAAGATATATTGGAGAATATTACAGGGATGCAAGGGCATTAGGTATCAGGGATGCTACGTATGCCCCAAAAGCCACAGAAAACATTGGACAGATGATCGAGCTTATAGAAAAGCTGTTTGAGAAGGGATATGCCTATATATCCGATGGTGATGTATATTTTAGTACCAGAAAGTTTGAGGGATATGGGAAGCTTTCACACCGTAATATTGATGATCTTGAAGCTGGTGGTGCGAGGGTTGCGGTAGGTGAAAAGAAGAAGGATCCGCTTGATTTTGCATTGTGGAAATCTCAAAAACCGGGAGAACCTGCCTGGAAAAGCCCATGGGGCATGGGAAGGCCAGGGTGGCATATAGAGTGTTCCGTAATGGCAAAAAGATATCTTGGTGAAACAATAGACATACACAGCGGCGGACAGGACCTTATATTCCCGCATCACGAAAATGAAATTGCGCAGAGCGAGGCTGCAAACGGCAGAGTATTTGCAAGGTATTGGCTTCACAATGGTTTTTTAAATGTAAATAATGAAAAAATGTCAAAATCCCTTGGAAACTTTTTTACCGTAAGAGATATAGCCAGGCATTTTGATTATGAGGTTATAAGGTTTTTTATGCTTTCAGCGCATTACAGAAGTCCAATCAATTTCAGTGATGAAATGCTTGAGCAATCAAAAAATGGGCTTGAGCGTATGTATAAGTGCCTTGAAAATCTTCAGTATCTTAAAAAAACATCAGTAAAAGATGGTACTGATATTGATAATGAAGAAAAACTTATAGAAAAACTTAATGAACTAAAGGAAAAATTTATAATGTCAATGGATGATGATATGAATACTGCGGATGCAATTGCTGCTATGTTTGAAATGGTAAGGGAAATTAATGCTTTTACGGGTTCTAAAGCATCGGTTTCAAAAAAAACAATAGATTACTGCATTGACATGCTGAATGAACACGGGAATGTTCTGGGATTATTGCAAAACAAAAATAAAAACACGATTAATTCAGAGGTTGAAGAACTTATAAAAAACAGGAAACAGGCAAGAAACAATAAAGACTGGAAAACTGCGGATGAAATAAGGGACAAATTAAAGGAAATGGGTATTGTGCTTGAGGACACGCCACAGGGCACAAAATGGACAAGAATTTAAGTTTTTCATACCGATGGAGAATGAAAACAGGTGTAAATTTTATTATGTGATGGGTGAATATTATGAATATGAATGAAAAAAATTATATCAACAAGGAATCTTCAATAGACTCTTCGCTCGTCTATTCGGTTTCAAACAAGGAGGAATTAAACAAACTCCTCGGTAATTTTGGTGATGGCCGTTCCTCGAAGTATTTGAGCCAAAAGCCATGGATTAAGAAAGATGAAGATACAAATTCAAAGGGATTGAATTATTCAATTGAAAAAATTTTGAGCCAGCTAAATGTGATTGAAAAAAAGCTTGATAATATTAAGATCTGTGTGGAAAAACCTGTGCGGGTTTCACTGCCGCAGGTATTTGCGAATATTAACCTAATTTTTAAGGGATTTTTCAAAAGGCTTATTTCAAGATTTGTAAAACAGGGTGAAAAAAATTAACCGGAAAGCGGAAATTATTCCGCTTTCCGGAAATAAACAAATGATTTGACATGTAGTGCTGAACTCACAGCCACTTGAACTTGTAGTGTTCATTTCAGGAAAATATTCTTCGAGCTAAGAGGGGGCTGTGAATATTAACATAGGTTAGCTGTTAAAATTATTATTACATGGCGGTATACTGTGATTATCATTAAATTCCTGCTTGACTGTAATTGCATTATTATATGGAGTAAGCCCATTTACCCATATGTTTTCATTCTTCCATAGTTTATCAACAATAGTACCTTCAATTGTTACGCTGATTGGTGTACCCTGGCTGTAATTTAACCTGCAAGACAGATTTACAACGATACATGAGCCGTCTATTATTCTCAAAATTTCTTCGAGATCGTCTCCTGTAACGGCTTCACCTTCCGGAAATGTCATGAATTCATTTATATCCTTATCCAAATTTAATAGCTGCAGAGCACATTTAGGTTCTCCGTCCCTGTCTTCAAGTATGACAAAGCCTTTAACATTGATATTAACACAAGTACAGTCGGGACACAGTTTTTCATCAGCACAGCTTACCACAATCCTGCAGCTGCCGACATCTGACAGGTCGACGATTCCGCCCCTGCATCCGTTTAAGCCTGTTAAATTCTGTGTTATGTTTATTTCTTTTGCTGCCAGCAAGCGTACATTCTGTACACAAATATCATGGCACATGGGTGTTTCAGTATCAGAAGTAACACCGAATTTTTCTCTCAAATCCGGATTGCCGAATACTTGGCTGCAATCAGTACAAGTATTGTTCACGGTAGCATCTTCAACATTATCCATTATAAAACCTCCCTATAAAATATAATTGAAATTGATTAATACAATATATATTATATGTAAACCATAAAATTGTGTGATACTTTCAAAAGAAAAAGAATTACTGGAGGTAAAGTTTCGTACAGAAACCCGGCTTTCATCTCCCAAATAAATTAGGTAACTGTTCAAGTACCACACAGATTTCTTCATTTGGTATATAAGGGGGTCTTGAACAGTTACTAAATTAGGGAGAATTTCCACAGGTTTTTTCTAAAAACATTGTAAAATCTATTAAAACTATGTTAAAATTCAGTTGAATGATATTTGAATATATAAAAATAGTTATAGTATATAATAATATTTTAAAAAGAGGTAGATATGGTATCAGAAAAGCTTGATATAGTGAGGGTTTTATTCGGAGTATTAGGTGGGCTTGCAATATTTATTTATGGAATGAACCTCATGGGTGATGGTTTACAAAAAGCAGCAGGAGAACGCATGAGGAAGATAATAAGTATCCTGACAGGAAATCCTTTGATGGGAGTACTGGTTGGTGCGCTGGTAACTGCAATTATACAGAGCAGCAGCGGTACAACGGTTATGGTTATAGGATTTGTAAGTGCAAGATTAATGACACTGCCCCAGGCTATAGGTGTTATAATGGGGGCAAATATCGGTACTACAATAACTGCACAACTTATAGCTTTTAAAATAGGCCATTATGCATATCCTATAGCAGCAGCCGGTTTTATTCTGTTTTTCTTTTTCAAAAAGAAGTTTATCAAATATTTTGGGCAGACAGTTTTTGCTTTTGGACTTCTGTTTATAGGATTGAATATTATGGGAGATGTTATGAAACCTCTTGTAAAAAGCCCAGTATTTACGGAATTGATGATGAAATTCAATGAAATTCCTATTTTAGGATTGCTGACGGGTGCAATTATGACGGCTATTGTACAAAGCAGCAGTGCTGTTATAGCAGTTTTGCAGAATCTTGCTTCCCAGCCGACAGCTGACGGTATGCATGCGGCAATTGGTCTTAACACGGCAATGCCTATACTTTTTGGGAGCAATATTGGCACCACCGTTACTGCAATATTTGCTTCAATAGGAGCAAAAGTAAATGCAAAGCGAGCCGCACTGGTACATTGTATTTTTAATATTTTAGGTACTGTCGTATTTATATGGTTTATACCAATGTTTTCAAATATTGTAAAATACATTTCTCCCAAAGGAGCGGAACCTGATATTATCTCAAGGCAAATTGCAAATGCGCACACCTCGTTTAATATAGCGAACACAATAATATGGCTGCCTTTTACCTTAATACTTGTGAAAATTGTAAATTATTTCATCAAAGGAGAGGAAGAAGAAGTTGAGAGAAGGGTTTTGTATCTTGATTACAGGGTATTAAAAAATCCATCCATAGCTATGGACATTGCAACAAAGGAATTTAACAGGATGGGTCAACTGGTTTGCCGAATGATGACAGGAGCAAAGCTGTCTTTTGTAAATTCAGATAAAAAAGAAATGGGAAAAGTTGAAGAACTGGAAGAAACAGTTGATCTGCTGCAATATGAAATTACGAAATACCTTTCGACGATGCTTTCACAAAGTATGCTTACGGAACACCAGTCAATCAGGCTGGTAGGCTTGATGCATGTGGCAGGGGATATCGAACGAATGGGTGATCAGTGTGAAAATATTGTTAAACATGCAAAAGTAAAGGCTGATGAGCAGCTGCCTTTTACAAATGAAGCCCTTGTTGAAATAACAGATGCTTTTAATAAGGTAGAGAAGATAGTAAGAGACAGTATGAATTCATTACAGGAAGGAAATGTAAAATTAGCAAAATTAGTTATAAGCGGAGAAGATGAAGTTGACAATCTTGAGGTCAAGCTTAGAAAAAGTCATATTGAGAGATTAAATAACGGCCTATGTGACCCTCATGTAGGTATTACCTATGTTGAGCTTTTACATAACCTTGAAAGGATTGCAGACTACTCAAAAAACGTGGCAGAAGTTATACTTGATGATTATGGCTGTAACTCAAAAAGTGATAACAGCAGTTTAAAGGATATAAAAAAAATGATTGACAAAATAGGATAAAGTGGTACTATATTATGGAAATCAGGGGTGAGTGATTTGTCCGCATGGAAGATATATACTCCCGAGGGAGTACAGGATATACTTGAAAAAGAATGCTTTGTAAAAAGAAAGATTGAAAGCAGTCTTAGAAATTTATTCGGGAAATGGGGATATAACGAGATTGAAACACCTGCACTGGAGTTTTATGATACATTTTATGCAGACAGTGAACTGACGCCACAGGAGAATATGTTTAAACTGTTTGACCATAAGGGCCGTATTCTTGTTCTAAGAACAGAAAATACCATTCCGGTAGTGAGGCTTGCGGTAACAAAATATAAAGATGTTTTATATCCGCTAAGGTTTTCATATATAGGGAATATGTTCAGATTCAATGAACATGGAGGAGGAAGGCAAAAAGAATTTACACAGGCCGGGGTTGAGCTTTTAGGTGCGGATACGCCGGAGGCTGATGCTGAAGTGATTGTACTTGCAATAAATACACTTAAAAAGGCAGGATTGGAAAATTTTCAGGTTGACATTGGCCAGGTTGGATTTTTTAAAGGCATTATGGAAGAAGTTGGTTTATCGGAAGAAGATACCGAACGTATGAAAAAATTAATGGAGAAAAAAGATTATATAGGTATGGAAGAACTTGCAAATGGCCATGGGCTCAGCAGTGATATGAAGAAAATTGTTTTAGGAATAACAAATCTTTTTGGTACTCCGGATATTATTAAAAAAGCTGAAAAATTGACTTCGAATAATGATGCCCGCAATGCACTGAAATACCTCAGGGAAGTTATGAACATAATTGATGACTATGGGTTGAGCAGATATATATCGGTTGATCTTGGCATGGTACAGAACCTTGATTATTATACGGGTATAATATTTAGAGGATTCACATATGGTGTTGGTTTCCCTGTATTAAGCGGAGGAAGGTATAACAGCCTTGCGGGAAAATTTGGCAGGGATTGTCCTGCCACCGGATTTTCAATGGGAATTAATATGGTAATGATGGCAATCGACAGGCAAAAAATCAAAACTGAATGGCCATTAATCGATACACTTATATTATATGACACGCAAGGAAGAAAAACAGCGTTCAAAATTAGTGAGATTTTAAGAAAACAGGGTTTAAAGGTTGAAATGGATACAACATGCAACGATATTGAATATTTAAAAAAATATGCAAAAAACAAAGGTATTGGCGGATTGCTTAATATTGTCGACGAACAAAAAATAGAGGTGCATGATCTTGAATCTGGAAATATTGAAAATACTGATATGGATACACTTTTAAACAGTCAGTAAAAAATTTTAAATGCAGTCAAAGGAGAAGCAATAAAATGAATTATCTTAACATAGCACTTGCAAAAGGGCGATTATCCGATATGTCAATTGTTTTTTTTGAAGCAGTGGGTTTTGACTGTTTGGGATTAAAAGATACAACGAGAAAACTCATATTTACCGATGAACGGAACAAGGTGCGCTTTTTTATGGTGAAACCCGGCGATGTTCCAACATATGTGGAATACGGAGCCGCGGATATGGGTATAGTGGGCAAGGACACGCTTCTTGAAGAAGGAAGGGATCTTTATGAGGTGCTTGATTTGGGTTTTGCGGCATGTACTATGGTTGTCGCAGGCCCTGAAAATCTAAAAGGGAATCTTGACCGATTGCCCGGTAAAAGAGTGGGTACCAAATACCCGAATATAGCGAGGGAATATTTTGAGCATAAGCGACTTGAAACAATAGAAGTAATAAAGCTCAGGGGTTCAGTCGAACTTGCCCCTCTTGTTGGGCTTTCGGAAGTAATTGTTGATCTTGTTGAGAGTGGCAGGACATTAAGGGAAAATGGACTGATAGTACTTGATCACATTGCGGATATAAGTGCAAGGCTTGTTGTAAACAGGGTGAGCATGAAAATGAAGAGTGGAATGGTAAACAGAGTGATAGAGGGTTTCAGGGAGCAATTAAGTAAGTGAATAAAGGAGGAAAAGCTTTTGATAAGGATTATTGACATGGAAAAAGATGATTTGGAATCCTTTCTTGAGAGGCTTAAAAATAGAAGTATTATTGACAGGGATGATGTTTTTGTCAGTGTGAGTAATATAATTGAAAATGTCAGAAAAAATGGAGATAAGGCCGTTTTAAAATACACAGCAGAATTTGATGGTGTCAATCTCGATATTGGAGATATGAAGGTAAGCAGAGATGAACTTGAAAAAGCTTCTGAATCAGTAAACAAGGGGTTTGTTGAAGTGATCCGGAGGGCAGCGGCAAATATAAGGGAGTTTCATGAGAGGCAGAAGGAAAATTCATGGTTTTGTACGCGGGAAAATGGGGTATTGCTGGGTCAGATGATAAGGCCGCTTGAAATAACAGGGGCATATGTTCCCGGAGGTACTGCGGCATTGACTTCATCGGTACTTATGAATATAATCCCGGCTAAGGTTGCAGGTGTTAAAAAAGTTGTGATGATGACACCGCCCGGGAAAAATGGAAGTGTAAATCCTGCAGTTCTCACAGCGGCAAAGGAAGCAGGAGCTGATGAGATATTCAAGGCGGGAGGGGCACAGGCGATTGCCGCAATGGCTTATGGTACGGATATGATACCAAAGGTTGATAAGATAACCGGGCCGGGGAATATATATGTTGCTTCAGCTAAAAGAATGGTATTTGGAGTTTGTGACATAGATATGATTGCAGGCCCCAGTGAAATAATGGTTATAGCTGATGAAAGTGCGGACGCAAGGTATGTTGCCGCTGATCTTCTTTCACAGGCTGAGCATGACATGCTTGCTTCTTCAATTTTGATTACTACTTCAAAAAACCTTGTCAAAAAAGTTATATCGGAGATTGAAAGACAATATGGTTATCTGGAGAGGAAGGATATCCTTTCAAAATCTTTGGCTGATTACGGAGCTGTTATTCTTGTACCCGGAATCAACGATGCTGTTGAGCTCGCAAACCGTATTGCACCGGAACATTTGGAACTTTGCATAAAAGAACCTTTTGCGATGCTGGGTGATATAAAAAATGCAGGTGCCGTATTCCTGGGTAATTATTCATCAGAGCCTTTGGGGGATTATTTAGCGGGTCCGAATCATGTACTTCCTACCGGTGGATCGGCAAGATTCTTTTCGCCTCTCGGGGTGAAGGATTTTATGAAAGGAACGAGTGTCATATCTTACAGCAGGGAGGCATTTAAAAGTGTTAAGGATGATGTGGTACGTTTTGCACAGGAGGAAGGATTGACGGCACACGCCAATGCTATTGAAATAAGAAAAGATTGATTCTTTTATGAAAACCAGGAGTGAAAATGATTGAAAAAGAAAGTTAACAAGGTTAATACAGTAGTATTTTTAGTACTTTTATGTATAGTTTTATCAATTGCATTTGTGGTCTTTTTAAAAAGCCGAAATATTGATCCTTTTAATATGAATATCAATGAGATATCAAAAAAAGTTTTCAATTTGGGATTGAATAATGGGCAGACATATGTTATTTCAGAAATTTCATATGATAAAGTTGATAATCCGGAATTTTGCATATATAAAGACAGCTTGATCGTATGTGTAAAAAATAATATAAGGGCATATGATAAAAAAGGTACTGTTTTATGGAACAGGAATATTACAGCAGATGAACCCCTTACTTTTACAAATGGCAGTGAACTTCTTATAGCAGATAAAGGGGGTAGAAATGTCTATGTTTTTTATGGTAATGAGATAAAATGGGAAAAACGGCTTGATGAAATAATAATTAACGCACATATAAACAAAAAAGGTTATGTAACGCTGGTGCAGGAAAAAGAAGGATATAAGGGTAGTGTAAGAATACTTGACAATAAAGGTATTGAGGTGCTTTTAAGGGCAGTTGCACAAAATCATATTGTAAGTGCGGTATTGAGCCCATCCTCAAAGTTTTTTATAATAAACAGCATAAACACTTCGGAATATAATGTAATAACAAAGCTCGAGTTTATAGAGATGTACAAGAAAGAACCATTTGCTGCTATTACATATGAAAATGAAATGGTACCGGCTATAAAATATTTGAATGATGACTCTTTTATTACTGTAAGTGATATGGGAGCAGTTTATTATGATGATAAAAGAGACAGGGTATTCGAGTATGAAATGAATATGATAAACGGTGCCGGTATACTGCTCGACAGGTATATCGCTCTTGCTGAAAGCGATGATAAAGGAAGTTATTTATTTGACAATAAAGAAGGAAGTGTAGTAATATTTAACAAAGAAGGACTGAAAAAAGCAGGGTTTAATGTTAAAGAAGATATATTGAATATTAATACGTGCAGTGATATTATTTCTGTGAATACAGGGAGAGAGATTTATTTTATTGATATAGATGGTAATATTAAATCAAGATATGGTTCAAATACGGATATTATAAATGTATACTTTTTTAATAAGAAAGAAGTGTGTATTATTAAGGAGAATAAGATAGAAATATTAAGGATTGGAGGATAAACAGCAGGATTTGGCTGTTTAGAGTTGTAAAAGGAGGGGTTTTGAATGGATTGGTTCAATTGGTCAGATATGGTTGTAGCAGGCATAATACTTTTATTCGGGTTGATAGGATTAATGAAGGGTTTTATTCGTTCTTTCTTTAAAATTGCATCATACTTGATATCTTTGATACTTGCAATCAAATTTTATCCTGTCGTTTCCGGTATATTGATAAAGACTTCCATATATACAGGGATAAACAACTGGATTAATAATAACCTGCTCAAACAGAAAGATAAGCTTGTACCGGAAACTTTGCAGGCGCAGGAAGATACTGCAGGAGCGGTTATAGAGAATTTACCTATGCCGGATGTTCTAAAAAACAGCCTTTCAGGTGAACTATCCGAACTTTCGGGGCTGATTGATATTTCAGATGTTATGGAGACTATAAGTACCCAGATCTCCAAACTTGTTATTGATATTATCAGCCTTGTCATTTTGTTTATAGCTATAAAACTCGTGTTATTGCTATTAAGGCTTATACTTGAAGGATTGGCCAAACTCCCCGTGTTGAAACAGGCGGATAAATTGGGAGGTTTTGTATTTGGCGTTATACAGGGACTGCTCATAGTGTATGCGGTATGTGCTCTTTTGATGCTATTTAATTCTTCTCCCCAGTTTGCGGATATTTTTAATACCATTGAAAATTCAATGATTGCAAAATATTTTTATGAAAACAATATAATATTGAATCTAATGTTCCCAGGTACGGGTTGAGTGTCTGGCCGTGTGACCAAATTTTCCTTGTAAGCGGAAGGCTTTTATAGTATACTCTATGATAATATAAAAATATTATTTGTATTATGTTTTATAGATTTAATTTACATATGGAAAGGATGTACAAAAATGAGAAGCGATGTTGTAAAAAAAGGTATTGAAAGAGCACCTCACAGGTCTCTTTTTAAGGCAATGGGTTATACCGATGAAGAGCTGGAAAGGCCTCTTATAGGTGTGGCTAATTCCTATAATGAGATAGTGCCAGGACATATAAATCTTGACAAGGTTACGGATGCGGTGAAAGCCGGTATCAGGATGGCGGGAGGAACACCTATGGAGTTTGGAGCAATAGGTGTATGTGACGGGATTGCGATGGGACACACCGGTATGAAGTATTCACTTGCAACTAGGGAGCTGATAGCGGATTCATGTGAAGCGATGGCTCTTGCCCACGGTTTTGACGGGATGGTATTTGTACCTAACTGTGACAAGATAGTACCCGGTATGCTTATGGCGGCTGCAAGAATTAATGTGCCGTCTGTGGTAATAAGCGGGGGGCCTATGCTTTCAATAATGAAAAAAGGAAAATATATTGATTTAAATAGCGTTTTTGAGGCCGTAGGCTCATACAAAATAGGTAAAATGACGGATGAAGAGGTTGCCGAATACGAGGATTACGGCTGCCCGGGATATGGTTCCTGTTCAGGGATGTTTACCGCAAATTCGATGAATTGTCTTACTGAAGTATTGGGGCTTGGGTTGCCGGGAAACGGAACAATACCGGCCGTATATGCTGAGAGGATCAGGCTTGCAAAAACGGCAGGAATGAAGGTGATGGAATTGATAGAGAAAGATATAAAACCTTCAGACATACTTGCCGAAGGCGCGTTTGAAAATGCAATTTCAGTTGATATGGCCCTCGGATGTTCCACAAATTCCGTTTTACATCTTCTTGCAATAGCTCACGAAGCAGGTATAAGGGTAAATCTTGATATAATAAATGATATAAACGGCAGGGTGCCGAATCTTTGCAGGCTTGCACCGGTAGGGCCGCACCATATTCAGGACCTTGACGCGGCAGGCGGGGTGCATGCGGTTATGAACGAATTGTCAAAAAATAATCTTTTAAACCTTGATTTGATGACTGCCACAGGAAGCACTGTCAGGGAAAACATAAAAAATTCAAATATAATGGATTTTAATATTATAAGGAGTATAGATGATCCGTATAGTAAGACAGGAGGGCTTGCAATAATCAGAGGTAATATTGCACCAGACGGAGCGGTTGTGAAGCGTTCCGCTGTTTCTCCTGAAATGCTGAAGCATGAAGGACCTGCAAGAGTATTTGATTCTGAAGACGCAGCAATTGAGGCAATTTACGACAGAAAAATAAAAAAAGGTGATGTTGTAATAATAAGGTATGAAGGGCCTAAAGGAGGTCCGGGAATGAGGGAGATGCTCAGCCCTACATCTGCTATAGCAGGAATGGGGCTTGACAAGGATGTCGCTCTTATAAC
>CAZANH010000154.1:0-4298 GCA_964486515.1 uncultured Eubacteriales bacterium | reverse complement strand
GAAATTCGAGAGTAAGCAACGTAGAGCGGTTTGCGGGAAAACCGCACGAGCCGTTCATTGAGAGGCTGGCCTAGAAATAGGCTGGCCTACTCTATCACGAGGCATCCTACAATATCCGGTATGTTCTTTTTAGGATTTGTATTCATAAGGCCATTAAATGTTCCTTTTAGCATATTGTTTAGGGGAAATATGCATCATGCTTGAAAAGGTTCTAATAAAATGCGATAAATTATTAAAGCCTGACATATGACAGACATTCATCACAGGAATCCCTTTTTTAAGAAGTTCGCTTGCCAACAGAATCCTTCTGTGAATAATGTATTCGTTTATTGAAAATCCTGAAGCTTTTTTAAAGAGCGTACTTAAATAACTTCTGCTCATATAGAATTCACCCGACAAACGTTTCAGACTAAGACCTTCACTCAGATGCCGCTGAATAAACCTGAGAATCGGGGCAATTTTTTCGAAGTCTTTATCATTTTTTGAGGGTGTTACTATTGTTGAAGTTTTATAAAGCGAATTAACATATAATAAGATTTCAGTCAGGGCAATTTTTTTATGGATATCATTACCGTATACATGGTTGCAAGAATAGTATTCCATTTTCTTAATCAGGTATAACAATCTCTCTGATTGCAGTTCGGTCAGATGCACACAGTGAGAAAAACCGCTGTCCCTGTTTGTAAAACAACCTAAAAGATCCGTGGAAGGTGTAGAAAGATCATTTACAAAGTCAGGATTGAAATAAATAACATAACGCTCATATTTAATATTTCCCGGTGCAACACTTCTGTGAAGGTCGGTTTGGTTAAAGACGAAAAGATCTCCGCATGTGACATTGAATATCTTATCTGAAACAAAGAATTTGATGTTATCTGATAAAGAGTAATAGATTTCCATGGCCTGGTGGAAATGATACCTTGGCATATTCCAGGAAGTATCTCTGTTATGCTTTATGGAAACGGTTATATTTGAAGTATCAACAGGATTAGCATTCTGTTTCATTCGGCACCCCTCGTATGTTCTTTTTAAAACATTATATCAAAAATAAAAATATTTGCTTAGATAGGAAATTGCTTTTTCAAAGCCCATCTATTGTTTAGATATAATTAAACATATATACCATATGAAGGTAATCTTATAATCTTATAATCTTATAGTGCGTTTTGGATACAAGGGATGGTATCAAAACTTTTTTAAGTTTGTTATTTATCTTAATAACTTATAAATTGCCATAACAAGCAAAATGCAGGCATGATTAAATAAGGTACGGTAAATACTAAGTTTGGGGGAAAATTTATGTTTAACAGTTTTTTGGAATTTATGCAAGAGTGTATGGAAAAGCGTATTGATGATCTGCGTCTGGTTATAGCAGCGGATGAGGGGCACAAAAGAGTAACCAAAGAGCATGGCGAACTGTTTTAAAAGCTTGACAATACACTGATGGGAGAGAAGAGAACCTGGCTTAGTGATTTTGATGGTAAAAACACAGAGCTGTCCGAAATTAAAGATGAGTTTTTTTACACGCAGGGATTTATGGATGCTATTGTAATGGCAATAATCCTGCTTGGCAGGGCATAGGGGGGATGACATCATGGAAGTAGCCGTTATAATAGTCGGAATATTAATTCAAGTTGCTTATTATTCATTTGGATTTCCTGAATTATATAAAACCAGCAGGAAAATCCTTCACACAGGTACTGAAAGCAACCGAAGAAAGCAGGGATACAGGAGAAACACATATCTGACGGACCAATCACAAATCATTCAACAGACAATCTCGAAAAGCAGTGATAAAGTTTTTTGTAGGACATGCTGAATATTGATCTTTAGTTGCGGCTATAAGCTGTCATGTGGTATAATATTTTTAGGTCATAGAATGGAGTAAACTGATGAAGATTTATTTTGATATGAATGTTTATAATAGAATATTTGATGACCAGAACCAGCTTCGTATAAGATTTGAAACAATGTCGATAGATATTATTATAGAACTTGTAGAAAACAGAATTCATACTTTGGTATGGTCTTTTATATTGAGTGATGAAAATTCCGGAAATCCATACTTAAATAGAAGAAACTATGTTAAGTTGTTGTCAGAAGTGTGTAAAGAAGTAGTTAAGCCAAATAAACATATAAAAAATATTGCCCGGAGTATTATGAAATCATCCAAAGCAAAAGCAAAAGATTCATTGCATTTAGCTTGTGCAGTTTATTCACAATGTGATTTTTTCATTACATGTGATGACAGATTTGTTAGAACGATTAATGGCAATAAGGAATATATAAATAGCCTTATTGGGAATATAAAAATAATGAATCCGGTAGACTTCCTAAGAGAGGAGATGAAGATTGATGTTGTCGAATGAGAATTTTATATTAAGTGATAAGCAAATTATTGAAAAAGGTTCGAGAGCTTTGATTAAGGAACTTGGATACTCTGGTTTTTTAAGATACATTAGAAATTTTGAAGAAGGACATGGAGAAGATTATCTTAAAGTTCAAGATCAAGTTTATAAGGACATGAGCTTGGATGAGATTTTTGACAAAGCCAGTTCTAATTGGGATAAATAATTTACTTGTTCGTAAGTGACTGTTAATGATATTTCCGTCCAGTCCTAATTCATCATAGGGCGAACAACTCATTATTATGAGTTTGATGATGACGGCAGATATATGGATGATTAGAAAGTGTGGCATAATGATCCATTTCAGGTGATGCCATGATTTGCTGTTCTTTAATGAGTATAAAACCGTGGTAGATATTTTGGACAGGGTTTGTAAGCCGGAATTCAAAGTGATTGAATCTCCAGATTCGGAAGATTTTAAATTCAACATATTAATACGCTTTAGCAATTCAGCTAACGGCAGTCTGATTTGTCTACCATTATACTTTTGTAGTTCTTTTAAATTGAGAGGCACGAATCATAAAGTTTTTGTGCACAATTTCGGTGATGATTTGGACAATCTTTGCTCTCATTGTCAGAAGCAACATGGAAATACCATATTCAATGGCGACAAGAACCATATCTTTCTCAATGGCCGAACGACGAACTCCCAATTCCCTAATTGCATCTTGTTTGGGGAACAGAAATGCTCCACTAATTGCAGTAGCTATTTTTTCTATTCCTTTTATATTCATATCTGGAGGCCAATTAAAGCACAGATACGCTAGCTCGTGTGCAATAGTTGAACGCTGACGTTCGGGATTCATGTTACGGTTGATAACGATATAAGGACGCTTATTAACAAAGCCGCTTTCGCCGGAAAACTTATCATTGTCAATATTCAACTTATAAATCGAAATTCCAGTGTTCTCAATAATTTCCGAAAAAGTGGTAGAAAGCATAGTTAAAGTTACAAAAATATGCTAAAATGAAATCTATAAAATAATAAATATAGAAAAATGTTAAGGAATAGATTTACAGGAGGTATTCCTATGGGTAAAACATTGATAGTATACTATTCAAGAAGCGGTCACACAAAGAAAGTGGCTGAGCTTTTAAAGGAGCAACTAAATTGTGAGGTTGAGGAAATAATTGACCTTAAAAAAAGAAAGGGTTTGTTTGGTTTTATAAGTGGCGGAAGAGATGCAATGAAAAGAAAACACACCCTAATTGAGCCTGTGAAAAATAATCCGGGGGAATATGAGCTGGTTATCCTGGCTACTCCTGTATGGGCATCAACTACATCGCCCGCAATAAGGACATATGCAGCCAACAACATGAGTAAAATCAGGGATTTTGCTTTCATAGTCACGGGCGGAGGGCTCACAGAACAGGGTATGATTGATAAAATGGCGGCGGAATTTGGTTCTCCCATAGCAACTGCGGCTGTTTCCAAGAATGATTTCAAAAACGGTAACATGCAGAAAATTGTCACAGGATTTGCAAGGGCAATTAAATGAAATAAACAGTTATAGCTTTGTATACTCGAAATCTTCAGGGATTCCCAGTTCCTCATAGACACTTTCCCTGTTTTTTTCAACCTCTGTATCAAGGCTCTCAAAATAGTTTCTGCCTTCGCAGTCTATATCCACTATAAAAGGACCGAGCTTGTCAAGTTTCAACTGCCAGGCTGCCTCAATCGTTTCAAGCTCACCAAACAGGAAAACATCCTCAATGCTGATTGAACTTTCCCAAATATTTGGACTGATTAATTAGGGTAATCCATAAGTTCCGTTGTATTGTCCCCTCTAATTTTAGGAAAAACCGGTGGGAATCCTCCCTAATTTATTAGGGAGATGAAAGCCGGGTTTCGGTACGAAACTTTACCTCCAGTAATTCTTTTTCTTTTTT
>CAZANH010000153.1:0-3428 GCA_964486515.1 uncultured Eubacteriales bacterium | reverse complement strand
AATTACTGGAGTTAAAGTTTCGTACCGAAACCCGGCTTTCATCTCCCTAATAAATTAGGGAGGATTCCCACCGGTTTTTTCTAAAGCAAATAATTCTGGTTGCTTTATTTTATTAATGGTATATTCATGGTCAGAAAACATAAATTCTATTTTAACATCCTGTTTCCCTTTTGAAGCAAATAATTCTTTGCCATCGCAAATACTTGGTACAGTTACAAAATACGTTTTCAAAGCATCCAAACCCAATTTAGGACTCTTCGGTTTGTAAATTTTAAATTTACATAGTTCTTTCTCTCCATTAAATTCTGCTTGTATGTCTGAAATCGCTTTGTATACTTCTTCCCGTGTTGCCAAACAGATCATATCAATATCTATACTTGTTCTTTGAGCAGTTATTGGAATATAGAACTGCGTAGCTGCTCCACCTTTCAGTATTATTTTATCACCAAGTTTTTTCTGCAGCTGCAAGAACATCTCCAGATCCCATATAAATAACTCAAACTTAGCTATTGAATTAAACCCACCATCTATCATCCGCTTTTCTATCTCTGTTCTCTTAAAAACTTCGCTTTCAAGAATAAGATGTTTTTGATTTATTCCCTTCATTTTGCCCCCTTAATCTGATAACTCATGAATTCCAGCACTTTTTCAGAAGTTTTGTTTATCTCTATGAGCCAGTTAATTTCTGTACCTATTCCTCTATCCCTAGCAGCGTTTTTTATTTTCGCTGTCGCCAAAGAGTTATTCCTTTGTAAATTCTGGTAAATTCGAGATAATTCAGGTATGGAAACTCCATATTCCATCCGGGTAACTGCATAGTACAAATCAATAAATCCCTTTTCTTTCTGTGCTAAATGTTCAACCGATAATGAAAAGTCCTTACCTTTCAGTATAATAACCTCAACTCTATTTTTTATTGTAGCTTTTTCTAAAATCTTACGTTCTTTTTCTGTTAGTACAATCAATTCCTTATCACTTAGAATTTCTTGTATTTCAGCAATTCCTGATTCCTCCACAACCAGCAGCACAGGATATTTTTCAGGTATGTGAAGCATTTCACCTATTAAAGAGTCAAGTCCTGTAATATAAAAATTATATCCATAGTCAATTACAATGTCATATACTATCTGAGATTTCTTTTGTAAATAATCATATCCAGCAGCGTTATTATCATCCATCTTGTTTAAAGCATAATACCCATGCCCTGTCCTGTAGATTTTTCCCTGCTGTATCAATTCATATAATCTCCATGAAACTGTTTTGGGATTTATATCCGGGAACAAAGAATAGATCCTTTTAACACTTAATTCATTATTATTTTGCATATATCCTTTAAGCTCTTTATAAAATTTTTTATATACCGTCATACTACCAGTATCCATATAATTACACCACCAAAACTATTCTACCAAAATTATATTTTGTTATATTTCTTTTATTGATTATATCAAAATATTTTCAACAAATCAATGTTTGGTACAAAAAGTTTTGATAATCAATACCCACACACTTGCGACTTGAGTCCTGAGTAAGGGTATATTTCTGTTATTTCTGTTTTTTTCTATTGTTTTTTCACCTACTTGTGCTACAATATCACTGTTAACGTTCTTTCACAACTGAATATATGGGGTAACTTGGTTATCTCTGTATTATTCCTGCCATAACAAAATCTGCTGCTCAATGTCTTTTTTTATATAACTTACTACTATCAAATCCGCCATTTTGGAAGTTGATATTTAAGTTAGATTATGGCAATAATTCAATATATTTGAGAAATAAATTTATTGCATGCGGTAAATATTACAATGATTATTGACGTAAGGTTAACTACAAATCCCAATATACGCCCTAAAGGGAATTCCAGTTTTTCTTTGTTTTCTGCCTTTTTACTTTCAATTATTGAATTTTTTAAATAATATATATAATAGGCAATATTAATTGAAACTAATACTTTTAATATGTATGAATTAATGTGATATACACAATACACAAAAAAAAGAATCACTATAAGGTTTTTTACAACAACTGTTCCAAGGCCTATTTTTGCAATATTTAATTCTTCATTGTCATATAGGTCATCTATATTTTCATCATCATCTTCTATTTCATTAATGTTTACCTTGTAAATTATAACATACAGATTTCTTATGGAAATAATAATAATAACAATACCTGTAATTATAAAAAAAATATTATGATTTGACATTAATATCATTATGGGTAGAATTATCAGCATAAGTAAAAAAAGAATTTTTTCAAGTTCCATCAAAAGTGCCATACCTTCCCGGGTCTTTAAAATCAACAGTAAGAGAATTATATATTAATACTGAAGACTCCCCCCTTGTGAGTATTCGATTGTTATTTACTTCAATATTCCTGTCAAGGTTAAGTTCTGCTGCCATATTAACAGCATCATCCGGCCATTTTCCTTTAAGAGATTCCGTGTAACCAAGTGCACGTATTATTATAATACAGGCTTCCGGATAAGTTATCGGATTATCTGGACGTATTGTATTATCTTCTTTGTATCCGTTTATCAAACCATAATTTAATGCAATTTTCATATCGTTAGAAGCCCAGTGTGAATCATCCATATCCGTAAAGTGCAAACTTGTATTGCTTTCATCCGTATTCGTAACATATGCCATTGACCTTATAACCATTGTTATGAATTCAGCACGCGTGATGGTATCATCAAGTTTCAGCTCACCTTCGGGGTATCCACGGATAATGCCAAATTTCAAAAGTGCACAGGTACTTTGTTTTATAACATCAGCATTTTGTTCCGCACTCACCTGTACCGTAATCAATATAAATAATGTAATAACTAAAACCACAAGCCTTAGTCCAAATTTCTTTTTCACCTTTCTTTCACCTCATATAAGGACTTTCGCTATCATTATACAATATAATTGGTTATTTATCTATTAAAAATATGTTACACTTCAATTCGCTTTTTTAATTTACTCAATTTTTTTGAGTCAAAAGGCATGTTTCATTTTTATTCATTCATTTTTGAATAAAAAGACTGCAGTTTTGGTAAAATAAAAGCAAATACTAGAAAGGATGGATTAAATTATGCCAAAAACCATAACAGCTATTTTTGATAACACGGATTTTGCGGAGAAAGCGGCAAGGGAAGTTAAAGAACAGGGTTTAAAAACTGAGGATATTTCAATAGTAGCGAAAGATAAAAATGGAGATATCAAGGATAATGATTCTAAAAACAGTCATCAACATACAAATGATAATATATCAAATGGTGTACTGACTGGAGGAGTTTTAGGAGGGCTTACAGGTCTCGTTATAGGGGCAGGGAGCATGGTAATTCCGGGACTTGGAATCATTGCGGCTGCAGGGCCTGTAACAGGACTTCTTTCAGGAGCCGTTACGGGAGGTGTAGTTGGTGGCCTCGTCGATCTTGGTAT
>CAZANH010000152.1:0-3075 GCA_964486515.1 uncultured Eubacteriales bacterium | reverse complement strand
ATGAATTCTATAAAGGCAGAACTCATGGAGAGCTATCTGATGAGGAAAAACTCATTGAAAAGTCTGTTTCGGTACTCTTCGAGTATATAAAGAACGGTTTCATTATACGAAGGTGTAAGGTCAGGTATTTTAATGGTTCTATTGGTCTTGTAATGAAGGATTTTATTGCTTATAAACGATCCGCTCGTTTAAGGGAGATAACGATTGATAAGATTGAAAGCCACATGAGTAATTTTAATTTTTGGCTTTCAGCGAATGACATTTACGATATTCATAACATAAAGCATCATCACATCATTTCCTTTATTAAAAGTCTTGATATCAATAAAAAAGCTCTCATACACGATACTTTAATGGATTTACGCGGTTTTTTCAAATTTCTTTACGAGAAAGGAATCATCAGCACCAATATATCGACTTTCATTCCAAAGGATAATTATCAGAAACAGGCTAAGTTACCGGCTTATTACTCAGAAGAGGAAATAGAGAAATTACTAAGATCTGTTGACAGAGGAAATATCGTAGGCAAGAGAGACTATGCTATATTAGTGATCGCTGCTTATCTTGGATTAAGGGCTTCCGATATCGCTCGTTTGCGGTTCAATAATTTAAACTGGGATCAGAACACAATCATTCTCAGGCAATATAAAACTGGGAAAAATATATCCCTTCCTTTATTACCGGTGGTCGGAAATGCACTTCTCGATTATATCCAATATGGTAGGCCTAAGTCTGATGAACAATATATCTTTTTACTTGTATTATCTCCATTCCTTCCCATTCGCCAACAAACCATTGCTGGCATGATAAATCGCAGATTTTCCTATGCCGGATTAAAATCAACTAACAGGAAACATGGTGGCCATGCCCTCCGCTTTAGTCTTGTTAAGGAATTACTTGACAATAAACAGACCCTTCCTGTGATCAGCGAGGTTCTCGGTCACAAAAACACAAGCTCGACCAGGCATTACATAAGGATAGATACCGAATCCCTTGGCCAATGTGCCTTGGAAGTACTTCCGGTCAACCCTCTTTTTTACAATCAGAAAGGAGGCATACTATGGTCATGAGCAGTAAATCATTATGGAGTATATATGCTCCATACATTAACGACTTTATCAGTTTGAAAAGAAGTCTTGGCTATAAATATAAAGAAGAGGAAAGACTTCTTTATAGATTTGATCGGTTTATACTGGATCAGGACCATACAAGCGTTGTATTAACCAAAGAGTTATGCGATAAATGGGCTGGAGAGTACCATAATGAGGCTGTACATACCACATATAGTAAAGTTAAAGTGGTAAAACAGCTGGCGGAATATCTGCTTGATCAGGGAATTAAAACCTATGTTCCCCAACTTCCCAAATACTCAGGCTGCACCTTTATACCCTATATTTATTCTTATGAGGAGATAAATGCAATTTTTAGTGCTTGTGATAGTCTGAGGATGAGACACAGGAGTGTAGATTCCTGTATATTAATTATGCCCTGCCTGCTGCGGCTACTTTATGGAACAGGCATTCGTATTAGTGAGGCTTTATCTCTTCAGAACAAGGATGTAAATATTAGTGGGAAATATCTGACCTTAAAAGATACTAAAAATGGGAAAGACAGGTTGGTACCCATGACAGACTCGCTTACTGCTGTCTGTAAAGATTATCTGGCACATCGGGATAACCTTCCTGTCAAGGAATTGAACCGGGGAAACAGTCCATTCCTTGTCTCATTGAATGGTGGAGTGTGTAATCATTCTGCAGTACATCGCTGGTTCCGAAAGGTACTTGAAATGGCGGGAATCCCTTTTACTGGTGCCAGAAAAGGACCCAGAATCCATGATATCCGCCACACCTTTGCTTGTCATTCTTTTCTCAAACTCTCAGATGTAGGTGTGGACTTATATTGTTCATGGCCTTACCTTTCAACTTATCTCGGGCATCAGTCGTTAGAATCCACCGAACAATATATAAGACTGACCTCGCAAATGTATCCCGAGTTGTTGAGAGATACCGATGGATTGTATGTCGATATTCTACCGGATATTCCGGCATAAAAAAAAATTGCCATGAAACAAGCAAACGATTTTGCACGACTATTGTCAGGATTTTTAAACAACTACCTGCCTAATGAAAAAGGAGTTAGTACAAATACGATAAAATCTTACAGCTATACCTTTATCCTGTTTGTCAAATATATACATGAGAACAGGAAGGTGCCTGTTACCAGGCTGACATTCACTCATCTTGATAAGGATCTGGTTGTAGGCTTCCTTGATTGGCTCCAGAGTGAAAGGGGCTGTGGTAATGCTACACGCAATCAACGTTTAGCAGCTATATCTTCTTTTATAAAATATGCCGAATATATGAACCCAGGGCATCTATTCGACTGTCATCAAATATTATCGATTCCTGCTAAAAAGACAGATAGTAAAGTTTTGAATTATCTGAATATTGACGGAATTAAACTGCTGTTGCAACAACCAAACATTCTTAAAGCCAAAGGACTCCGCGATCTGGCCCTATTATCATTGATGTATGAAAGTGCTGCAAGGGTTCAGGAGATTATTGATCTGACTCCTTCATCCCTTTTCATCACAAACAAACCCTATAGAGTTATACTGTATGGGAAGGGCAACAAATACAGGTCAGTACCTCTTCCTGATAAGCAGGTAGAGCTTCTCAGGCAATACATGACCCAAAGCGGTCTTTTAAACAGGGCGAATACGCAAAAACCTTTGTTTCCAAATTATCAGGGGCAGAAAATGTCACGTAATGGGATTAATAATATCTTGGTTAAATATGTTAAGATGGCAAGCGAGAAAAACCCAAATATGGTACCTAATCATCTAAGTTGCCATGCTATAAGGCATTCCAAGGCTATGTATTTATTGGAATCAAAAGTTGAATTGATGCATATTAGAGACTTCCTGGGGCACAAATCCGTATTGACAACAGAAATATATGCTCGAATGAATCCTAAATTTACGTTTGAAGCGGTGAAAAACGCTTATAAAAATATAACTGCAGATAATATACCAGCCTGGAAGGAAAATAGTGAATTAATAGCAATGCTGAAAAA
>CAZANH010000151.1:0-5708 GCA_964486515.1 uncultured Eubacteriales bacterium | reverse complement strand
AGCCGCCCTATGTATGTTATGCCGAAAAAATAACTATACCGAAACATCAAAAAAATCAGCTGTTTATGCCGGTTATACCAAATTAGTTCGGTATAGTTTTTCTTGAAATCAAAGATATTTTATACCATTATTAGTAGTATCAATAATACTTTTATGGAGGTAATGATTATGAACAATGATGAAAAGAAATTGGATGTTCTTATTCGGCTAATTCTTAAAGAACTAGAAACAGCTGGTTTTAGCAATAGTACAATAACCAGTTATCAAATTGCTTTCAAACGGCTGAAAAAGCTCGCGAAAAAACAGGGTATGAATCATCCCACAGACAAACTCCTGACGACATTTTTAAAGGATGACCGGTATGCCGAAAAAAAATTTTATTGTGAGTCGAGAGCAAAACTTCACCGACAATGCGTACGAATCCTAGAATCTTATATGAAGAGTGGATGTATTAATTGGTCTGTACAGAAAAGAGAAGATGTTGCAATTTCATTGAAATCACCTATACTACGCCAAAAGCTAACAGCCTTTATCAATCAAATGAAGGAGGATGCATTAAGACCCAATACTATTTGTGGTTATAAAAGAATCGTTTCATATTTCCTTATCTACTGCCAGTCTAAGGGTTATCAGGATCTATCTGAACTGAAGGTTAATGATGTCACAAATTTTATTAAAGAGCAGTATGTATATCATTTTAAGCCAACTACCATTTGTGCAGTACTTCCAGGGCTAAAAAAATTTCTGTCTACCGATGAAAATGGTAGTAAGTTTGTCATTGAACTTTCAGTGCATCTCCCAAGAAAACGAAACATCATAGAAATCTATGATGATAATCAGATATCTGCAATGAAAACACATATAACCAGCGGGGGCGAAACCAAAAGAGATACTGCTATATGCATGCTTGCATTAGAAACCGGACTTCGTGCAGTTGATATCTGTAACCTTAAGCTCCATGACCTAGACTGGCACAAAGACTGCATACATATCACACAAGAGAAGACCGGCGAGATATTTAATATGCCATTACGAAGTTCCTACGGAAATGCAATAGCAGACTATATACTAGACGAAAGGCCTGATTGTAATTCAGAATACCTATTTGTAAGAGCAATTGCGCCTTTTCAGAAGCTTGAAGGGCACTCTTCAATTTGGTATATAATCAACCGTATGGAAAAAAGATCTGGGGCAAAGGACGAAAAAAAGATTTCCGGGACTAGGATGACCCGTCATAATACCGCTTCACACATGCTGACAGCAGGAATTCCCATGCCGGATATTTCAGCAGCTCTTGGCCATAGAAACCCTGACAGCGTATCCATCTATCTGACAACCGACGATGAAAACCTTGCATCATGCACCCTACCCATGCCTGTAGTCCAGAAAAGAGGTGCCGTATGATAGAAGGAAAATCACTTAGTCAGCTAGCGGATGAATTTATCGCATACAAAAAAAGTAATGGGTATATATACTCAACCGCAGAATACTACTTAAATTCATTTATAAATCATGTATCAACATCAGAAAGGGCAACTGAAAACCTCCCTACCAAAGATAATATCAATTCTGTGCTGAATTAGTATATAGAGGCTCCTGGTTCTTTATACAATCTATCCACAGTACTTCGTGAATTTAGCAGATATCTAATCGGCAGAGGGTATCTGGATGCTTATTTGATTCCGAAAAAAAGAATACCACAGCCCAAGCCAGAGCCGCCATACTTCTTTACAGATAATGAAATCCGTTTATTTTTTGAAGAATGTGATAATTTAAAGCCACTTAAAACATACCCAGGAAGGGAACTTGTTCTTTCCGCCTTATTCAGAGTACTCTACTGCTGTGGCTTAAGATGCAAAGAGGCCAGAATTTTAAAATGCAACGATGTACATCTTAAAAACAGGTGCTTTGACATTGTTCAATCAAAAGGGCCGAAAAGCCGCCGCATCTTCATATCATATGAACTGTCGGATTATCTTTCAGATTATGATGCCAAAATCAGCGTCCTGTTTCCTGCAAGGGAAAGCTTTTTCCCTAACAGACATGGATCCCCCTACAGAAAAGAGATGGTTAGTAAAAACTTCAAACGTATTTGGTATCAGGCATTCCCAGAAACGATGAATTCAGGGATTAAAGTAAGGGCTTATGATTTCCGCCATCATCTAGCTTATAGCAATCTAAACCGTTGGGCACATGAAGGAAAAGATGTCACTGCCATGCTGCCATATCTGATGAGGTATATGGGGCATTCTAGCATAAAAAGAACCCTCTACTACTTTCATCTTGTGCCTGATTTGTAATTACTCATTACAAGCATTTCATTGCGCAGCAGTTCCTTTTGAATCTGGCTGGTTGTATCGGCAATAAGCTGCCTGTATTCATTAATCAAGGGTGAAATATCAACCGGCCTTGATACTGCAATGAATTTAAAAGGTTTTTGCTCACTTGAAAGTTCTGCCATGAGACTCCCTGTCAGTGTATTTTTCTCCCTTTCACTTAACAGGTCTATACTTATAGGGTTTATCCTGATGTACATCATGATGTGGTTATCCCTTGTATAAAGGTATTTATCCCATATATCCCTGACATTGATTATCTCATTTGCAGACTGCTGCTGACTGCTTCCCTCCTTGCTTTTTTTCTTCCTGTCCGAATTCAAAAGAAAAAAGGCGGCAGTGCCGCCAATTAGTGTTACCGCTATTACAATTATAGGTAAAACCGGATTCATGGTTCTATCCTCCATTCCTTTGTTCTTCTTATTTAAAGGGGCCAATGTATCAAAGAGTGAACGCTGCGATAGAACATTTATTTCCGGAGGTAACCTTTTTTGAAAACTAATACACTGCTTACTGCGCTTAATGATTATTTTTTATCTTATCTGCCTGATGTGAAAGGCTTGAGCAAAAATACAATAACATCATATCAGTATTCTTTTCAATTACTGTTTGATTTTTTGTATGAGGCAAAAGGATTAACTCCGGATAAGGTTACATTTAACAGACTTTCTTCTGAAACTATTTTAGCATACCTAATGTGGCTTGAAACAAAACGTGGCTGTTCTCCAATTACACGAAATTTAAGGCGTACAGCTATTTTATCATTCGCCAAATACGCATTAAAGAAGAATTTTAGTGAGGCTTTGCGGTTTCATTCGGATGTCACAGGAATCCCAAAGAAAAGCGTACCGAAAAATTCTGACATCAAGTATTTTACTAAAGAAGAAATATCCATTATTCTAAATGCGCCGAATACCGGAACAACTATCGGCAAAAGGGATACGATGCTGCTTAGTTTACTTTATGCCAGTGGAGCTCGTGCGCAAGAGATATGTGACTTAACATTAAATGATATTTATTTCGGAACAGAAACAAATATCCGTCTTGTCGGCAAGGGCAACAAAGCGCGTTTGGTGACAATACCGCAAAACTGCGCTGTAATGCTGAAAAATTATCTTAATAGCAGAAATTTAGATGTATCTTGTCCGAACGATAGATTGAGGCATGTTTTTTCGAGCCAAACCTGTGAAAAAATGTCTGTTTCCTGCATTGAGGAAATTGTTAAAAAGCATGTTGTTAAATCAAAGAAAGACTACCCCCATCTTTTCAGAAGAAAGACATACACACCTCATTCCTTCAGGCATTCTATCGCAGTTCATATGCTTGAATGCGGTGAATCACTCGTAGTAATTAAAGCTTTTTTAGGTCATTCTTCAATAATGTCAACAACTATTTATGCAAGTGTTACTCCTGAATTAGCAAACAAGTACTTAAGAGAAAGGGGGAAAGTGATGGATAACTCTGTACTTGCCAGCCAATATATCGAACCTGTTAAAGTTGGATTACTGTCGTTCCTGAACAAACAAAACCGAGGTAAATAACCAGCAAGCGTAATGTTATCCGAGTAAAATTATATGATAACGGCTTTATTTATGGCCTTTTTATTATTTTACTCGGATAATATTTTACCTCAATTTACCAATGTGCCAGTCGTCATATACACTCCCATCGATAGTGACACTGCTTGAATATGCCATGGCTATCTCTCCGGCAGATGTCCATATATCCATTGCCCTGGCATGCATCGTATAATATCCATCCGGATACCACACAGGTGTGAAATGCGGCCTTGCGTTATATGTGCTGTATTTATTGGGATAAAACATAGCACTGGTTGTCAGTCCGGATATACCCAAATCAAGCTCCCGGAATAAATTGTAGCCACTCTCAGGAGTGTACACCCAAACCCTTTGAGCAGGTGTGATTAAATCCATCCTGTCATAGTTTGTTGTCACTTCTACTGTCACATATGTTTCAACTCCATAACCTGACTTTGTAATGTATTCTCCTGAAACAGATTTATATGAGTGTATTTTAGTATCCGGTATTATTGTAAAATCTGTACTGGTCTCAATATAAAACTGCACCCTTGAAAAGCTGCTGCTTCCACTATCATATCTCCATTCAGTCCATGTGGTACATTTATCGGCAACAGTTGACGGAACAGGCGGTACCACCCAACCGACAGGTCTCACATCATCAGCCTTTGGATCAGAAATATCAGGAATTACCGGCTTATAAACATTCACTGTTTTGGTAGATTCATTGTTCGATTCACTGATTTCCAAAATGACGTTTGTGCTGTCAACAGAGGCAGTAAGAGTCATAACTCCCGCAACTGAAGGTGTACCGACCTTGAATGGTATAACCTGCGAGCTGTTTTGAGGCACTATTAAAAGAGATTCCTGTGTCCTGCCCGCCGCAGTGAATGAAACCTTCACATTGTCCGAAGGTATAATATCCTTATCACCTGTATTGTAAGCAACTACATTGAATATGACATCAGTATCTGTACGCACATCCCCAAAGGTCTGAATCCGGGCTTCAAGTTCATAAGACTTTGAAGTAGAACATAAAATCCGGATATCACTTTTTTTAAAGATTTCAAGGTATTCCGGTAATAGAACTCCAACATCAATGATATTGAAATTAAAGTCCGAAAAATCATATTTTATACGTGTGGTATAGTATTTAACACTCTTATACTCAAGAAAACCGTCTCTTTCCACAATCCCCTTATAATAAAATGGCAGCATTACAACATGATTGTTTTTATTAGCTTCAAGGTAACTAACTCTGGCATCTGTATCAGCCAAAAAATGTGCCAGGTTCATCGCAGTAGTAGTTGTTCCTGATTTGACCGCTGTTCCTGCAACTGCTATCTTCACACCCTTGCAATTGAAAATGTATTTTGATGGTAACACAAGCTTATTCTCAATTGTACTTTCATCCTCAATTTCACACTGATAGGGTAAAGCCTTATCATAACTCATTCCATCTTCACTTACACATTCAAGGATTCCTTTCCTGATGTCTTCCACTGTCTGTGCTGTGATAATGTTCCTGATGCCTTCGCTGTAAAGATTCGATAAAAACTCATCTTTGGTATCTCTCCCAACAGCAAGTATGATAATCCTTGAATCATACATGCTCCTGAAACCTATTATCGCATTCATTATTTCATCTTCCGTATCTTTAAGTGCCTTGAGATCAAATGCAACAAAACTGCAATGGCTGAAGTTTCTCATATCCCGGATTACAAAATTCTTGAGCTGAAATTCTCCGGATAGTTTTTTTACAAGAATACCATGCTCATTCATTAGAAAATCAAACAAATCGCTGTTGTGATTACTTGAAAGGTATAAAAGCATT
>CAZANH010000150.1:0-3531 GCA_964486515.1 uncultured Eubacteriales bacterium | reverse complement strand
TCTGTTGATGATGAAGCCTTATCTCAATTAAATTTGCCGGAACTAAATAAACTCTTAGAATATCGTAAGCTGAGAAAGGTTCGGGATACATATCTTGATGCTTTTGTTCGGGAACAGGTAAATGGATACATACATCCATTCTTTAATTTACATCTTGTTCGTACTTTCAGATCAAGTTCGGATAGACCTAACTTTCAAAATATTCCCAAACGAGATAAAGAAGCTATGCAGATATGTAGACAAGCTATCTATGCAAGACCAGGACATCAATTACTCTCTGCTGATTTTTCAGGCATTGAAATCAGAATGGCTTGTATTTACACTCAAGATGAAAAATTAATTTATGACACTCTGCATGGTGATATGCATAAAGATATGGCAATTGAATTATATATATTGGATTCTCTTGATAAGCATCATGATGGGGAAAAGAACTTACGACAAGGTGGAAAAAATGGATTTGTATTTCCTGAATTCTACGGGGATTATTATGGAAATTGTGCCCCTAATCTTTTGAAATGGGCTGAGATGGCTACTTTAAAAGACGATACTCCGGCCTTGGTACATCTGTCTGACAAAGGATTAGTTAAACTTGATAAGAAAGGTAAAATAAAAAATTATGATAAATTTATAGAGCATGTAAAGCATGTTGAAGATATGTTTTGGAATGAAAGATATAAAACGTATAATAAATGGAAAGAAAGTACTTGGAAGAAATATCAACGAACCGGATATGTCGATATGTTCACAGGTTTTAGATGTTCTGGGATTATGAACAAAAAAGATGTAAATAATTATCCATTTCAAGGAACAGCTTTTCACTGTCTGTTAAAAACATTTATTGAAGTAGATAAAATTCAGCAGGACGAAAAATGGGATAGCCGATTAGTTTGTCAAATACATGATGAATTAACATCGGACACTCATCCTGATGAATTAGAGCATGTAGCTAAAACAGTTGAAAGAATAGCTACAAAGGATTTATCAGAGATATGGCCATGGATAAATATTCCGCTTTCTGTGGAGGCAGACGTTACCGATATAGACAAATCATGGGCAGAGAAAAAATTTTTTAAAATTCCTTTAAATGAAAATTGATTTTTTACTATAATATAATAAAGGGGAAGTAAATGAGAAATAAAAAAGTAAAACAGATAAGAAAAGAAGTATACGGAGAGTATTCTCATAAAGATCGAAAATATACTGTTCAGGAATATAAAAAGAAAATTCCCAATAAAAATGCTTTCACAGTAAGCACTACTATCCAAAATACAGGGTTACGTGCAGAATATTTGAGAAGAAAAAAGGAATATAAGAATGGCACTTTATCATAAATATCGCCCAAATACTTTTGAAGAGATTGTTGGGAACGATCAAATTATTCCCTCTATTCAATCCATGCTTGAAAATAAAAAAACTTGTCCTCATGCTTTTTTGTTACATGGTCCTACCGGCTGCGGTAAAACAACGATAGGTCGAATCATAGCCCGTAAATTAGGATGTTCCGGTAATGATTTGAGAGAAATTGATACAGCCGATTTTCGAGGAATTGATACCATCCGAGAAATACGCAAACAATCTCAGTTTATGCCATTAGAAGGTAATTGCAGGGTATGGATATTAGATGAATGTCATCAGCTTGGAAACGCCGCTCAATCGGCGTTACTAAAAGCATTAGAAGATACTCCTTCTCATGTTTATTATATTCTCTGCACAACTGATCCTCAAAAACTACTACCTACTATTTGGGGACGATGTTCTCAATTCCAAGTTCAACCATTAACTGAAAAAGATATGTTCCGATTATTGCGGCAAGTAGTCAAAGCAGAAAATGAAAATCTCTCAAAGGTAGTATATGAACAAATAACACAAGACAGTTTGGGATATCCAAGAAACGCCTTACAAATACTTGATCAAGTATTACATGCCCCAACAGATAAAAGATTGGAAATTGCAAAACAAACAGCAGAAGAACAATCTCAATCTATTGAATTATGTAGGGCGTTGATAAAAAGGGAGGGATGGAAATATATAGCTTCTATTCTAACCGGATTACAAAATCAAGATCCGGAAAGTATTAGACGACATGTATTAGAATATTGCAATTCTGTTTTATTAAAGGGAGAGAATGATCAAGCAGGATTGATAATGGAGAACTTTGTAGAACCATTTTATCATACGGGGAAACCCGGGCTTACCTTCGCAGCTTATTCTGTGGTGAAAGGAGAATAAAATGGAAGATTCATATGAGAAGAAACAAAGGCCGGATTTGATGACCGGCAGGAGCAAAGAGCAACTTAAGCAGATGATAACAGATCTCAATGATGAGATGGATATCATGGCAGACACGCTCAGGAGGACACGATTAACATTAGACTCTAAGACTCAAGAAGCTGAGAAAGCCATGAGAGTTATTAAAGTTTTCATAGATATAGCTGACTTAGGAAAGCTTATGTTAGAAGAAGAGGTGAAATCATAATGCAATACCGAACACTTGTAGATGTAGTAGAAGTCATGACGGATGATACAGTTGAGTGGGGGCTTAGTAGTGATTTAGAAGAATATCTTAAGAGTCATGGCGAACGAGGGCGGGATGAAATCTTAGCAGTATTAGATTCTTTGAAGGAAATCGTAATTGAAAGAAGTAAAGCGATACGTGAGAAATGGGGGAAGTAATATGAAAGAGAGACCTGATACATTAAATTCTATAACATACAAGGTCCCTTCTGGATTTGGTAATATTTACATTATTGTTAGTACTTTAGAGGATGCCCCTTTTGAGGTCTTTATAACTGTAGGTAAAGCAGGAAGTACTCTCCAAGCAAAAGCTGAAGCAATTGGTCGAATGACTTCTCTTGCTTTACGCAACAATATTCCTATTGAGGAAATTATTGAACAACTTATTGATATTCGGGGAAACGAAACTTTTCCTTGGAAAGATACCGTTATCTGGAGCATTCCAGATGCAGTAGCAAAGATTTTAAAGAAACATTATATGAAGAATGCACATTAAAGGATAAATAATGAAAGCCTTAATAATGGGTTTTATAGCATCTATATTTATTTTTATTAAACCTGTTTATGGTCTTGATATAGCTATTGGCCCTACATTTACTTCTATAAATGACAAATCTATAGAAAGTAAATCGGGAGTTGAGCTATCAGTAAAATTGGAGGAAGATAATATTACTCCGTTTATAAAGATTTCATACGATAAAGCTAAAAAACATCTTTGGGGGCAAACTACAGGAGTATTTAATTTATCATCTATTAGAATTGGAACTGATATTCCTTTATCTGTTTGGGGGGGATATTTCTCTTATGTTTGATTTTGGTTATTATTATCCGGGATTCAATTTTACAAAAGGATCTGGAAGAGAGGGTGTATATGCAGAAATGCATGTACGGGCAGATAGGGTTAACGGGGGACGATGGCGCACATGGAAACCGGGCGATATATGTTGTGAAAGTACGGACGGTATAGATTATATCTACAATACATGTTTATATGAAGTTAATGGAAATTTTGGT
>CAZANH010000149.1:0-3130 GCA_964486515.1 uncultured Eubacteriales bacterium | reverse complement strand
GTTATCTGCACTCGGTAATTACAATGGAATGCCGACGGACTGCCCGCACAGGGAAAAGAATGGCTGGACAGGGGATGCCGTATTATCGGCTGAACAGATGATATTTAATTTTGATCCGATAAAAGCATATTATAAATGGCTGGGTGATATGAAGGACGTGCAGAGGCCAAATGGCCAGATACCCGGGATAGTGCCAACCGGTATATGGGGATATAATTGGGGAAACGGTCCTGCCTGGGATAGCGCATTGATTCTGATACCCTGGTATCTGTATCTTTATTATGGCGATACGGAAATCCTGAGGGACATGTATGATAGTATGAAACAATACCTGATATATATGACTACAATGGCTGTGGATGATACTGTTGATTTTGGACTGGGGGACTGGTGCCCTCCTGCCGGAGGCTTTGCGGATTACAAGTGCCCGACTGTTGTAACGGATACGGGTTACTATTACAACACGGCAAATATTTTAGCCGAAACAGCCTTGATACTGGGTAAAAAGGAAGACAGTATAAAACATGCGGAATTGGCAGAAAAAATAAAGCATGCCTTCAATAATAAGTTTGTTGACAATGATACAGGTGAAGTAATGGGAAATTCCCAGACATCCTATTCTTGTGCATTGTATTTCGGGCTTGTTGAAGGTGATGTAAAAAAGAAGGTATTTGATAATCTTATAAGAGAAGTGGAAAGCTGCAACAGGCATATTGACTGTGGGATACTTGGAAGTAAATATGTTATGCATGTACTTAATGATGAGGGAAGGGCAGATTTGGCCTATTCAATAGCAACGCAAACCGATTTTCCAGGTTGGGGGTATTGGATAGAGCAGGGAGCGACAACGCTCTGGGAAACCTGGAACGGTGATGCATCCAGGAACCACCATATGTTCAGTGATATAAGTGCCTGGTTTTACAAGGGCCTGGCAGGAATTAACCCTGATCCTGATGAACCGGGATTTAAACACATAATCATACGGCCAAACCCGGTAAATGGGTTAAGCTGGGTTAACGCAAGCCATGATTCGGTTTTCGGAAGAATTACATGCAATTGGAAAATAGAAAACGGCACATTTTACCTGACGGTCAAAATACCTGAAAATTGTAGAGCTTCGGTATATTTGCCTTCGGGATATAAGGACAAATCGGTTGTGGATTTTGCAGGGAATATAGGGATAATATCTTGAAACAAGCAAGACCAGCTTTATCCTTGAAAACAACCAGTTCAAAAATACATGTGATACAGTAATTCCGTTAACTCGCTTGCGGCTCAAACAAACGGACATTACTAAGTATCACAGATATTTATTCACTGTGTTTTCAGACGGAAATGCTGTATTATGCTTGTTTCAAGATATTATCCCCATGAAGATTAATGAGGAAACAAGCAAGACCAGCTTTATCCTTGAAAACAACCAGTTCAAAAATACATGTGATACAGTAATTCCGTTAACTCGCCTGCGGCTCAAATAAACGGACATATTTCTTCAATTGGTATATAAGGGGGGATTCAATCCTTGACAAATGTTATATTTGGGCATATAATATGACCATGAAGTCATATGACTAATAGGTCATAAGGAGGTGCGAATGCCAAAAGAAACATTTTATAATCTTTCTGAAGGTAAAAGGGAAAAAATAATAGAAGCGGCTATGAAAGAATTTGAACAAAAAAATTTTGATTCCTCAAGCATCAACAAAATCGTTGAAAACAGTGGAATATCAAAAGGAAGTTTTTATCAATATTTTGCGGATAAAAAAGATTTATACAAATATATCATACAAATGGGTATTGAAATGAAACTGAAGTATTTGTCGCCAGTTATGCGAAATCCAAAGCAGCATGATATATTTACTCTGATTCGTGAAATGTTCAAATCCGCATTGATGTTTGCGGCTGAAAACCCGCGGTTGGTTAATATAGGAAATCATCTGCTTTCCAATAAGTCTCACCCTGTTTATAAGGAAATTATGAGTGATAACATAACAAAATCCTATGATGTATTTGAAGGCCTGATACTTCATGCAATGAAAAAGGGGGAAATCCGAAAAGGGCTTGACCCTGAATTCCTGGGATATATTATTTCAAATTTAAGCATGCTTATTGTAGAGTACCATCACGATAATGAACACGGTATTGTTGATGATACAATAATAAAATCACTCGATCAGCTTCTGGATTTATTGGAATATGGAATAGGAACACATAAAGAGGAGGTATAATGATGATTAAAGTTGAAGGGCTCTATCATTCGTACACAAAAGATGATAGGTATGCCATAAGAAATGTAAGCTTTGAAGTGAAAAAAGGTGAAATATTGGGGTTCCTTGGACCTTCTGGAGCAGGTAAATCTACAACACAAGGTGTAATGACAGGCCTTCTCCCTTTGCAGAAGGGTAATGTATCAGTGGCGGGTTATGATATCAAAAAACCTCACAGGGAGATGTTTAATAAAATAGGTGTTTCCTTTGAACAATCCAATGTTTATGGAAAACTCACTGCCATGGAAAATCTTGATTTTTACAGGAAACTGTTTGATGTGCCTACACGAGATCCAAAAGAACTGCTTGAACTGGCAGGCCTTGGGCACGTAGCAAATAAAAGGGCAGGGGAGTTTTCAAAAGGAATGAAGCACCGCCTTACTTTTGTGAGGAGCATGATAAACAATCCCGTTTTGTGGTTCCTTGATGAGCCCACAACAGGCCTTGATCCGGCAATTGCCAGCCAGATTAAGGATATAGTAAAGGTTGAAAAGAAGAAAGGGGCAACCGTATTTTTAACTACACATAATATGTTTGTGGCAGATGAATTGTGTGACCGTGTTGCTTTTATAACAGACGGGGAAATTAAACTTGTTGATTCCCCGAGAAGCTTGAAGCTTCAGTATGGAGAAAGGCTTGTTGAAGTTGAATACAGGGAAGGGGATACCATAAAAAAGGAAAAACTTTCACTTGTTATTGAAGATGATAAGATGAAACTGAATAACATCATTAAAGCGGGTAATATTGAAATGATGCATACAAAAGAGGCAACACTGGAGGAAATCTTTATCAAGGTAACAGGCAGGGGGTTGGAATAATATGAATAAACTATTATACAGCTTTCTAAAGGATATGAAACTGTC